>JAJDEA010000125.1 GCA_029260035.1 Phycisphaerae bacterium | reverse complement strand
CGGGTGTGCCACTGCTCTTGAGCAGTGCAGGAGTCTGACTCGGAATGCATCGGCCACTGCTCAGGAGCAGTGGCACAGGTTATGGTGTTCATCACTGCCCTCAAATTGAGTGTGACGCTGCACTACCCGAGCCGCTGCAAGGCCGAATTACGCCCATTTCTCAAGTCTGTCGAGAAACTTCAGAAATAATCTCGCTCGGCCCTCGAATAGACAAACAAATCAACCTTGCGCGTGTCTTGATGGATACGGCGTTGGATTATTGCATGACAGGTGAGCTATGCGGGGCGGAGCCTTCGGTTCCCCCTTACCAAAAGGAGTTTTTCGATGTTTTTCAAGCATTGCGGAATGGTCGTATTGGCTGGAGTTGCGTTCCTACTTGCGACACCGCCAACCCTGGGTTTTGAAGGCTCTGCGGAGGCCAGGTTCTACAGAGCACACTACCTCGAAACAGTAGCAGAAGACTGGAGCGGTGCAGCCAAACTGTATGAACAGGTCGCCGATGATCGTGGTGTGAGCGACGACATGAGGGCACAAGCAACGGTTCATTTGGCTGCGTGCCGAGAAGAGCTTGCCTCAACGGACTTCGCAAGACTTATGCCGGAAACGTCACTCGGCTATATTGAGATCAACAATCCCGGCAAGCAATTGGAACGCCTGCTGTCTCAATTGGGACTCCTTAAGAACATAAATGACAAGCAGTCGGCAAAGCCCGGTGAAACCAAAATCGCGGTGAGTCCGGTACTGATTCGAGAGCTGCTTGGCATTCGCGGCGCAGCTATTGCTGTGACTGGGTTCAATCCCGCCAAGGGGGAGCCGATGGGCGTTGCCGTTTTACATCCGGGCCGACTCGAAGTGATTCGGGGTATCCTGGAAACCGGATTGCCCGCGGGAGGCACCGTGGTTGAGCCGATTGGCGGGTTCTCGACGTTCAACGTTGAGGGGGAAGTATTCATTACGCTCACCTCTCGGCTGATCGTAGCCAGCCCATCGCGTGAAGAAATCAAAGGTGTGATACGACGTCTTGCCGGCAAGGAAAGTTCTTCTCTCGCATCGAATCAGGCGATGGCTTCCGCTTTGGAAGGCAGAGATGACTCGCTATTTTTTCTTTGCATAAACGCGAAGCCGATTATGTCCATGGCAAATGTCATGATGATGGCAGGTGGCGGTGCGAAGCCCGAGATCGCAGTCGCCCGCGCGTTGCTGGATCCGAATAGTTTGGAATCACTTGTTGGAAAAGGCGGCGTTTCTGATGACGGTGTTTCCTTCGATCTCGCTGTGCAGCTTGACAAGGATCACAACAACCTCGTTTACAATTTCCTCAGACTTCCTCCGCTGAGCCGCGAAACATTGAGAGGGATTCCGCGTGGCGCTGCAGGATTCGCCGCTGTTTCACTGAACGAACCGTCATCGTACCGATCGTCCATGGAATCGAATGGTAAGCCTGTTATCACCGCGATGGACGTGGGGCGGGAGTTTCTGGCGAACATCCAAAGCATGGCCTTTTTCGCATTGGCTCCCGAAGCTGGCAGCAATTCTCAAATCCCCGACGGCGGGGCAGTTATCACCGTCAATGACCCCTCGAAGTCACAAGCTCTCTGGACGCAAATTCTCGGCATCGCAAGTCTGGCTACAGGGCAAGGAGCGATTGAAGGACAGGCTACCCGCGTCGATGGCGTGGAAGTGAAAGCATTTCGTTTTCCAGAGAAAATAACGGTACACGTTGCGATGCTCGACAATCAGTTGATCGTCACAACGACCGAATCTGCCATGAGTCGTTCGCTACGAGCTGGCAAGAGCAAACAGTCTGTTCTGGATGACCCAACTTTCGCGGCTGGCCTGAACAGGATCGGCGACGACACCACCAAAGCGTTGTTCATCAACCCAGGCCGAGTCGCGCAGATTGCGAAAAAGTTTGCACCGCCCAGCGAGATGGCTGAGATTGAGCAGTTTATTCCGCTCTTGAGTGATACGATGGTGTCACTTGTCTTGGACCACTCAGACAATACTTTTCATATCGGGGCCAATGTGACGGGCATTCCGAATGTAGGCCCGATGATCGCGAGTTTGCTGGCTGCGGAAAAGGAGCAAGAGGCTGCCAATAAGTTGGTCAACAGCGCAATTCGATCGAAGAACTGGGATAAAGCGCTTATAGCTATTGACACCGTGCTAGCGACCCAGCCTGCTCGATTGGGACTATTGTCAAACAAGTTCAAAATCCTCGCACTTCACAAGAAAGATCGCGACGCAGCACTCTGGGCAGGTGAGGACTTCTTCGAGATGGCAGCTACGAACGCAACTTCATTGAACAATCTCGCTTGGAGCGCGCTCACAGACGAGCGATTCAAGGGCGAATACGGTGAGTTCGCACTTCATCTTGCAGAACGCGCCAACGAATTGACCAAACATTCGAATTGGCGTTTCCTGGATACCCTCGCCCACGCGAAACACGCGGTTGGTGATAGCGACGAGGCGGTTGCACTGGAAAAGAAGGCTATAGAACTTG
>JAJDEA010000124.1 GCA_029260035.1 Phycisphaerae bacterium | reverse complement strand
GCTCTTATCTGCGTCGGCAAAGCCCCTGGACACTGCGGCGTAGTTCGATACCAATGACCGAACCCGAAAGGTGTTCGAACCCGGGACGGCGGTTGATGATGCGGTTGCCGAGATGACCGTGTCATCCGAGCTGGTGGACGTGAATCGCTGAAAGAATTCAGGCTTGTCGAAGCGAAGACCTGCGTTTTGCAGGCCAAGCAGTTGTGCAGAAATTTCAAGCAGCGCAGCCCGCTGAACATCAACGGCGCCTACGCGCGATTCGAGGTTAAGAATCGGCGTACGTTCAATTTCAATTAGCTGGTCAATAAGGGATGCGGAATCGATCCCCGTGACGATGCCGACGCCGCTCGATATTCCACTCATTTTTCAATAGCCTTTCAACAGTGGCTCTACGCCTTCGGTGCCCATGTGATCGACCGTTAGGTTCGCTCACAGCACGCGGCGCCTCCTGTGATTTATCGGCTAGGTCTCGGATTCGTCTGGAGGATAGCCATACGGGTTGATCGATACGCCTGAGAGAGCCCCAAATTTCCAGGTAAACTGGGGTATGCGCTACCCTTGGGAGGGCATTGCAGTCGGCTTCTCCGAGTGGGGAGAATTGGCTGTTTTAGCTGGGCGGTGATGCTTAGTGCCCCCAATCTTGACTGGGATTGCCGAACTGTTACCCGCATCGTATGGAAGTTGTGTGCAAGCATGGTACAGTTCGTGCCATGGAAACCTGTGGAAGAGGTTGTGGAGAGGCGATGGGGCGTGCGGAGCCGTCGATTTACCGGCGTCGGCACCCTGTGGTGAAGTATTGTGGGCAATTTGTCGGGCTATCGTATTGTGTTGGAAGGTGAAACATGAAGAAAAAAATGTGCATACCGGTTATTCAGTCGACTATTTTCTGTGGCGTGATTTCGTTGCTGGCCGTTGGTTGTAGTAACGGCCAAAAGCCATCGCCTCCCGCCAATGCCAATCGCGGTGAGACGTCGAGCAAGGCAATGGCCTCATCATCCCCGAAACCGCAGCATGCTGGGGCTTCGGCCGACGCGCCCGCAGGACAAAAGCTTCCTGATCCCTTGCGCGGTGTTGCTAAGGAAACGATGGATTCGGGCGGATATACTTATGTTCTTCTTGATACACAGGACGGCGACGTTTGGGTCGCAGCCAAGAAGTTCGCTGCGACGTCTGGTGCTGAAGTCGAAGTGGCGGGATTGATGGCCATGCAAAACTTCCGTAGTGCCACCCTTGATCGAACGTTTCCGCTGATTCAATTCGTGGGTAGCGCGCGAGTTCTCGGAGCCGAAACTGCTGGAAATTCGGACGAAAAACTAGCGGCTACCGGATCACTTCCTGCTGGCCACCCTCCCATCGGTAATGTGCCCGGCGAAGCAAATACTGCTGCACCTGTGCCGCCCAAGCCTGGTGAAGTCGAATCTCTTGTGGATGGCGTAAAGGTTGCGGATCTCTTTGAGAAAAAAGATGAGCTAAAGGGCAAAACGGTTCGGTTTCGTGGGCGGGTTATAAAGTTGAATCGCGGTATTCTCGGCAAGAACTGGTTGCACATTCAGGATGGGTCCGGGGCGCCTGGTACAGATGACATAACGGTGACCTCTGCTCAGGATTTCGCACCAGTTGGTAGTCTTGTGGTCATCGAAGGTACTTTGTCGATGGATAAGGATTTTGGTGCGGGTTACAAGTATGGTGTTATCGTGGAGAACGCTCGCATTAAGGTTGATTCCGACGCGAAGTAACGAATAGGTCCGTCTTGACCTGAATATACTCCTGCGAAATAGAGAACCGCTGATTGGTACGAGCGAATTCTCAAGATGGCATGCTCATTCAGTCGGCCTGAGTTCGTTGCTGAAACGATACCCCGCGCTTGTGCAAGTCTTCGAGAATGTGGTCAAAAACACCTTTCTGTTGGGCGATCAATTCGGGAGCCCAAACCCCGGGCTCGGCTAGTTGTTTTTCGGCAATCATTCTCGCCACGCTTGTGCAGGGAAACGCGGTTGTGCGCGCCATCGAAGTCGTTTTCGTTTTCGCGTCGAACTCATCATACAAGTCGTAAGTGTAGGTGATGGGGTTTCCATCCTTTTGTCCGGATACAGATGCGCGCATGACGGTGAACTCATCCTCTTCGGGTTCCAGCTTCCACATGGGAAACATTAACTTCTTGACAAGATCGAGCGGCTTCACTCTTACGCCCTCAACTTCGATTTCCTCCGTGCCGAATAGTCCGGTTTCGCGGAACACCCGCATAAGTTCGATATGCCCCGGATATCGCAACGTCTTTTCGATCATGTTCGGGATTTTCATGGTGTGCATTAAGCTGCGCAAGCCGTCGGTGTTGAAGGCCTCCAGGGATCCGACGTTTGGAAAATCCATTAGCTCCGGGTCGGTCAGCGCGGGTTTGGTGACGATCTCACTATTCTGAACAAATCGTGCCAGCCGTGTGTATTCCTCAATAACATCGCCCGGTGCGAATGGAGCTTTATATTGAAACGGCCAACATCTCGCCTTAGGCAATCCACCTACATAGATTCGCGCCTCTTCGGGAGTATCCAATTGGCTGGCTGCGTAACCGACGATCATATTCGAAAGCCCCGGGGCGACGCCGCAATCAAACGCGACTGTGCAGCCGTTTTGTTTGGCCAGTTCATCCAGTTGGCGCGCATCCTCGCGCATGAAGGTAATGTCAGCATAGTGTTTGCCCGCTTCAATGATTGCACGCATTGATTGAAGGCCGATCGAGCTGGGTAACGCCCCAAGTACAATATCGAAATCAGCGACAACTGACCGAAGTGCTTCCACATCGGAGAAATCGACGGCATGCGTTTCAACATTCGCAGATTCGCGGACTGCTTGGAGATTTTTTTCGTTAATGTCTGCGACGGCGACCTGAAAGTCGCTTTCTTCCGACAGATCGCGTGCCATCGTGGTGCCGATCATGCCACAGCCAAGAACAATGAAACGCGTTTGCATAATTGAATCCCTATCTTAATTGTTCGCGGGCGGTACTTTGCCTTTTTGTGTTCTTATTGTCTTGGCACTCGGTCGCGCAAGAAGCGTGAATAGAACCAAGGCCGTCAAGATGACGGATCCGCCAACAGCCGTACTCATCGGAACCACTTCGCCGATAATCCAAAAAGTCCAAACGGGGACGAGGATAGGCTCCACCATCGTTATCAGCGATGCCTTATAAGCGCGGACGCGAGCAAGGCCGAGCGTATATAGATAGTAAGGGAGGCCGAACTGCACAACCCCCATGAATATCAGGAGCCAAAGAGAGCGTGTCGAAATATTTAAGTCGCCGGACCAAATAACGATGGGCAGGATGAGGAGCGCGGAGCCGAGGTTATTGAAAACGGATACCGCCGCAGAATCGGCGTCGCGGAGTCTGCGAATCATGATGGTCAACAGGCCGAAGAATAAGCCCGCTGCCAAGGCATTGAGCAGGCCGAATAAATCAGTAACGGCGTTGCCGAAGAAGATGATTACGATTCCGACAATGGCGATGCCCAATATCCAAACATCTTTCAGCCTTGGGGTTTCTCGCAGGAGCCACGGCGATAAGCCAAAAATCCAGAACGTGGAAGTGTATTGCAGGATGATTGCATTCGCCGCTTCGGTCTTCGTGTTCGCTACGACAAAACAGACAGTCATGAGTGAATAGAACACGACACAACTTGAAGCCGATTTCCGCAATCGAAATATGGTGGCTTTTGTGGAGCGGTTTGTTCTGGGTTGCAGCAGCGTTGAAAATCTACCTGCCGCAATGGGGAAAAGTACAATCCCTGCGAATAGGGACCGGTAGAATGCGATGGCGACTCCCGATGGCCCTTCGCCGTCTCGATAAACCAATTTGATCAGTACACCATTAAGGCTCCAAAGCAAAGCGGCACACAGCAAGAGCACAACGCCCTTAAGATGGTTGCGTTCTGCGGAAACCGCACATGGATTTGTATCACGTTCCTTGGCGTTGGGCCCCATGTGCTTATCGTAATAGGCACAGGGGCTTTTTGATACCCAATGAGGTTCCGAACGATTTGTACAGGTCTGTCCGCTCTTTTCTAAGGCGTGCCGATGTGTTCCGGGTCAAGGCCGAAGCGTTTCATCTTCTTGTAGAGCGTGGTTCGGTTGATGTCGAGCTGATCGGCTGTGAGTTGACGGTTCCAGTCGTTCGCTCGAAGGGCGGCTTCAAGGATGCGCTTTTCGGGAATTTCGAGTGCTTGTTTCAGAGGGGTGGGAATGTAGTTGCCCGCCGCGTCAGGGACGTCACTGGATTCGATAAGCTTGACCGGCAAATCGTCTTCAGAAATGTGCCGCCCTCGGCAAAGCACAACTGCCCGGGCGATGACATTTTCCAATTCGCGTACGTTGCCAGGCCAGCCGTATCGTTGCATCACTTGCATAGCATCTTCGTCAAAGCCGAGAATTTGACGACCCATTTCAGCAGCGGATTTCTTGAGGAAATGATCAGCCAGCATCGGAATGTCGGCTATGCGTTCCGCCAGGGTCGGAAGGTCCAGGGTCACAATGTTGATTCTATAGAACAGGTCCTCTCGAAAAGTACCGTCGTGAACGGCTTGTTCCAAGTCGACGTTGGTTGCAAGGATTACCCGAATGTCAACGGTTTCTGTCTTGTTGCTGCCGACAGGCTCAAACTGTTGGCTTTGCAACACGCGTAGCAATTTTACTTGCATCGCTGGCGTAGCCGTCGCAATCTCATCGAGAAAGATCGTTCCGCCATGCGCTGCTTTGAATTTGCCGATTTTGTTGGCCACCGCACCGGTGAACGCGCCACGACTATGGCCGAACAACTCGCTCTCGAGAAGATTTTCGGGCAGCGCGCCGCAACTCACTTCGATAAACGGCTTGTCTCGCCGGTCGCTTTGTTGATGGATGACCCGAGCCATGAGTGATTTACCCGTCCCGGAAGGGCCCTGCAATAATATTGACACCTTGGAATCGGCAACGGATTCGACCAACTCGAATATTCGCACCATGCGAAAGTCGCGGCCAATGATGCTATCCAACGCGAACCGTTCGTCGAGACGATTTTTGAGGGACTGGTTTTCACGCAAGATGGCTTGCTGTGCGGCGGCTCGTTCGAGGCAGAGCTTCAAATCTTCGTCGACCACGGGTTTTGTGAGATAGTCGTAAGCGCCTAGCTTGATAGCTTCCACTGCACTTTCGATCGTGCCGTACCCCGTCAACATAATGACGACGGTTTCGGGGTATTTGCGTTTCACAACGTGCAGCAGCTCAAAGCCGTTTCCTCCGGGCATGTTGATGTCAGTGATTACCAGGTCGATTGTTTGGCGGGCGAGTACTTCCAGAGCGTCTGCATGTGATTGCGCAGTAACAACGTCGAGTCCTTCAAGCTGTAAGAACTCGCTCAGCGAATCGAGAATGATCGAATCATCGTCCACCAGTAGTACTTGGGTGTTGTCGTGTGTATTGTTTTCCATAGTCAGATTTCTTTTCAGCGACTGCGTTTGCTACTCCGCTTCCGTTTTGGTGGGCTGTTCCTATTCAGCTGGAAGACGCACTGTAAACTCCGCGCCGGATTTCGTATTAATTCCCGAGATGGACCCGCCCATTCCCTCGATGAAGTCTTTACAAATGGCCAATCCAAGCCCGGTTCCTTTCCCCGCTGGCTTGGTCGTATAGAACGGTTCAAACACCTGGTCGATCGGTTCCGGCAGGCCTCCGCCTGTATCGGATATGCGAACAATCGAGTCGCTGCCGTGTTTTCCGGTGATGACAGAAAGACGGCCTCCTGTGGGCATGGCATCGATGGCGTTTTTGATGAGATTGCAGAGTACCTGAAATAGCCGGTTACCATGCGTGCAACACAAGTCCGTCTCCTGGAAATCGAGTGCAATAGTGATGGCGTCGGTGATTCTGGACACGGTCATTGCTTCGATCGCTCTTTCCACAATTTCGTTGATGTTTGAGTTTTTTATCTCGGAGCTTGCGCTGCGCGAATAAGCGAGAAGATCGCTGATGATTGGAACCATACGCATCAAGCCAGTTCGCGATTCCGTGAGGTATGTCTTCAACTTATCGCCGGATTCATCGCCAGCGACGCGGAGGGCCAAGTTTACATACCGAAGAATCCCATCGAGTGGGCTGTTCAATTCATGCGCTACGCGTGCAGTCAGTTTTCCCAGCGATGCCAAACGTTGGGAAACCTCAGCTGTGTCAATCGAAGTGGAGCTGACACTCTCGCGGATTGTAAATACGATCAGGGCACGATCAAGAGTAGTCGTCATGGCTGCAGGTTGAACGCACACTTCGACCAGTCGCTTTGATAGTTCGTTAGGCCTTTGCAATAAACATGCAGCATCGGCCCGCGATTGTTGTTCTATTGCTTCGCGCGATAAAGCCTGCCAGTTTTCAAATTCTCCAAAGAACTCAGCACCTGCAAATACCGTTTGAAGGTCTGCCCCTGCGGGAACCAAACAAGCTGCGGTTTCGTTGCGATGGATAATGTTGTTGTCATGCCCGACGACAAGCACCGCCGCCGCGGTAGCATCGAGGATGGCTGATTCGAGCGGCGAAACGATCGGCGCAGTTGCCATATCGAGTGACTGTAATGACTTATGATTGGCAGCCATGTTGTCGTGCGCGGTTCTCTTCAAAGGGCTGTTAAACGCTTATCGGAAGCTGGTTTATCGACGGCGGCGCTCGACGATGCTCCAAAATGCCATCGGCAACGTTGCCTTACACCTTCAAGATACGATGGATCTGAGCAACATGCGTTTGTCAATTTGCGACGTCCGAAATTCCGCAAAGCGACAATGGCGAGAAGGCTATTCGGAGAAAGTTATTGTGGGTGCGTTGCGCAACTTATGGGAACCTGCGGCGCAGGTGGGAAGTTGCATTGACTAAAGGAATCGCCATTGTGTGCGGGCGAGGTCGAGAGGCTTTTATCACGATAGGCCGAGTGGCCCTGAGTGAATAGCGATACGCATGAGGAGAAAAAAGGTATTAGGCGCTAAAGTTGAATTGAGCGTGCTTTATGGTGTGCCATGGCTCGATACGATCACCAACCGCACGCAAGATCGATGTCGTTATCGGCGTCGAACAAAAAGCCGGCGACGCCTCGAATAGCGCCGCCGGTTGTTTTTCGATCACACCGCGCAGATTTGACGGGTCGTTTCGAATGTCGCGTCAATGACCTCCGTTTCTGGCGGTTTTGTAGGGTGCGTTACTGACACACCATTGCTCCGGCAGATGAGCTAAGCGGCTACCTGTCGGGTACCGAATTTGCGAAAGACAATTGTGCCAGTCACCAGGACCAATAGCACCATCGCCACTAAGCCCCATTCAGAAACTGTTGGGACGCCTGGACCTGCCACAAGCGGGAACTCCTGGACTTCGGGTGTTACTGTGTCGAAGGCGAATAGGTCGTAGTTGATCACTGCAATGCCGCCTTGCTCGAGAGATAGATCATACTGGTCGCCTTCGAACAAGGGATCACCAGCGATCAGATCCCATCGAACGCCATCCCGCACCGTCCCGTTTGGATCAGTAGTCGAAATGGACGCCTCCCAAGTGCCGCCATTGGCCGGAGCCAGCACCTGACTGGGCAGACTGCCAATTGTGCCGCCGACCGGGTATATCTCAATCCGATTGATTGAAATATTGTCTTCACCTGCTGTTCCGAAAAAAGCACTGTTCTCGGTCATGGTGTTACCTGACGCCACCGTTCGGTCACAGTGAGACGATGTAGTTACGGCTGTGCCAGCAGCAAACAAACTTGCCGCGGAGCGCACCAGCCTGACCACCTCCCAGTCGGGTTGAGGCGTGAATACAATCGTGACCGTAGTCCCGTTAATGGTAGAAGAGCCGGTTACCGTTGACACGGGGCTGGCGATATGACCAGTTGCTACCCCTACACTAAAAGTGGCGGGTAAACCGTTGATGACCCAGTTTTTTGTATTAACAGAGATGTGGAGGTTCTCTTTTCCGATCCAAACGCTGTCGCCGATATTTGGTGGGAACGGGACGCCAGCCCCGCCGATGGCGACCCAAGGGGCGGCCCCGCCCATCGGTCGTGTGGTACCTGGGTCGGTTAGCGCGTAGTAGGACTTGGTCTGAGCATGGGCCGAAGAACCCACGGCCAAAACGAAAGCTATGAGCAGAAAGAGTATGTACCTTTCAATCTTCATTTTTTCCTCCTGTATCGAGTTTTGTAGGGTGCGTCACTGACGCACCGTTGCTCCGTCAGGTAATCTAAGTTGCTAGCTGGTTTGCACCGAATCTGCGAAAGACAATTGTGCCGGTCACCAGGACCAATAGCACCATCGCCGCTAAGCCCCATTCGGAAACCGTCGGAATCTTGTTGAAATCTGTGCAGCTGACAAAAATATTGGCATCGTCAGAGGTGCAAGTAATGCTGGTGGCTGGCTTTACGAATGCTGTACGCCCAACGTTGGTTGCACTATGCGCGGTACTCAGAGCATCTCGAACGTCCATGTCGGTCTCGGTAACCAATGGATCATGGTCTTGGCTATTGGCATCAATGGTCGCGTTTACAAGGTCGGCTGCAGCGTCCCCCATTGTTTCCGCAACCGTTTCAACATCTGTAATGGCGTCTTTCAAATCAAAATCCGCTACAACATTAAACAGGTCACTGAAAATACCCGCCCCGACAACTGTCGTCGTATCGTTGTTTTCTGGTGTGCAATCCGTAATGTCAGTTCCGTTCGTAGTTTGTACGATGAATGTCGTGTCGCCTATTGCGGTTGCGACCAAGCCCGTTCCAACTGCATTGATCAATGCCATGATATCATCGCGGACCTTATCATCCGTGTCGTTCAGAGCAAAAGTCGCTTGAAAAGGACTACCCATTGCTGCTGGAGCGATTGTTACCCCTACTGTGCCATCACCCGTTGCATCTTGGTCAAAGTTGACAACGCAGCAATTGTGAGCAGCTTTGGCTTCAAGCCCTGAAATGCCCAAGCAAACGAGAAAAACACATGCAACACATATTTTGTTATGAAGTGCCATCGATTCACCTTCCTAATAAATTCCTTTGGTACGCCCAAACCTGAACGAAGCCTTGTGCGGTGCGTCTCCGACGCACCACGATTTCTTGTTGTCTTGTGTTCTGCCCGCCATTTAGCGAGCGGTGTCACTGGATGTTCACAAAACCGTTCGGCGGGGCGCGGGGCTGTGAGGGTGTTATCGCGTGGAGTGACAAGAATGGAGATAGCGTTGGAGCCAGCAAGTGGCCGTCGTCGCTGGCCGATGCTCTAACCAGCCGACCGCCGGAGGGGAGGCGTGCGGCCCCGAGCACGCAGACCAGCGACGCGGCGACGGTTGCTACCACAAACGCGACCAGAACGTAGCCCAGCGTATGGGCGATGGATGATGCAATGGCGTTGTCACCCATAGCCAATGCCATCATGCCGCGATCAAGGCCAATGGGGGCGATGGCCAGTTCCACGCCCATCCAGGCTACGCCGAGAACCAGCGGGTTGAATCCGACAATGCGCGTAGCCAATGCTCCAATCCAGGCGTAGATAGCAGGCGCTGCAACCATCGCGCTGACGGAGAGTGTTGATAGAGCAGGTGAACTCGAAGATGCGAGGTAGATGCCTGCGAAATGAGCCAACGACCAAATCGTACCGCAGAACAGCGCCCTCGTTGGGCTTGCGATTCGTATGGCTATGAGCAGTGGGATCAAGCTGATCCACAGAAAGGCGCGGGATGAAATGCTATCGGGCGAGACGACGTACGGCAGGGCTGCCAGAAGCTGCGCAAGGCATAGCGTGACTTCGCTCGGTCGTGCGGATCGCTTGATTTCCCCAAATCTCTTCTTCACGATGCGTTATCTCTTATCGAATGCCGATATTCTCTGCATGCAGATTTTCTTTCGTGCGTCAATGGCTTGCACCATGGCCACGCAAGCGTGGACCATGCCACCCTTCCATTTGCACCGCGGTTGTGTCAGATGCAGGAAGTCGGCTGTTTGCAGGAGGGTGCGCCCCTGTGACGCGTTGCCGCCAATGGCTTAACGAAATATGCATGCTTCAATCCCTTCCCAGTGCAAAGTCAACAGGATTGGATGCCTGATGTGTTGTCAGCTTGGCCCTCCGACTTCGGCCGATCCTGCGCTTTGTGAGTTTGAGTTTAGCGAAATAGGTACGTCGATTTGAAGTAGACAGTGTGGTCTAGTGTGTTTGCCCTATGCATGATGCATGGCACAAACAGTAGCAACAGGCGATTCGGTGATAGTTCCTAATCTGCCTGGCGCATGTCAAAAAGGGTGACATATGCCGCGAATATCGCCGAGACAAGCTGACACCGGCTATGCACATTCAGCTTGCGATACAGCCTGTCGAGATGAGCATGAACGGTGTTTGGGGAAATGCCTAATTGAACAGCGATTTCTGCATCCGAAAAACCAGCGACGATGGCTTTGGAGACTTGAAACTCCCGTCTTGAAAGCCTCAGAGAGTTCGCGATTAGCTTCCAATTCTTACTTGGAATCGACGGGAATGCATCGTTGGCACCAAAAAATGGATCAGGAGGAATGGGCGCTGCTTCGCTGTTGGTTGATTGGACCGACCGATCCATTGTATTCCCCGACTTAGTGTGTTACCTCAACAAATCCCACTATACCAAATGGCAACGACAATTGCACGTCATTTATTCCAATTCTGACGGAGTGGATGCAAAGAATTCGGTGATTCGCGATACTTGGCCGTGTTCTGTCACTTGGCAACGCATTGTGACAGGAAATGATCGAGGCGGCGGATTCCTTCGCCGTTAGTTTCGGTAAGCGCGCCCGTATGTGAACCACTTTCGATAACCCAGAGCGATTTGGGTTCGCCCGCAGTAGTGTGCAGGTTGATCGTTTGCTGGGGGTCGCAGATTGTGTCCGCAGTGCCTGAGATGAAAAAGGTCGGCGTTGGTGCGATAGCGGCGACATAGTCTATGGGATCCAAGCCTGGCGAGATCAACGTAGAGCCGAACAATGACGCTGCGCCCCAAAGAAGCAAATTGTTCTTGGAAGCGTAGACTGCTTCCTGTTGATAGCTGGCAAATGCTCCCTCGACGGCGACTCCTTTCAAGTCGTTCCGCGCAGCTGCCACGACGATCGCAACCGCGCCTCCCAAAGATTGTCCGAATAGGGCGATTTTCCCGGTGTCAACATCTCGGCGTTTTAGAACGTAATCGATGGCTGCATGGGTATCGTCAATGGTTCCTTGGCGACTTGGTTTGCCTGTTGAAAGGCCATAGCCTTGGTAGTCGAAGCACAAGACGTTCCAGTTGTGCGAGGGCATCCACGATACATATTTGAAATGGCCCGTGATGTTGGCTGCGTTGCCATGGCAGTGTACCACCGTTCCTTTCGCCGCATTTTTGGCTGGGAAAAACCAGCCATGCAGTAAGTTTCCGTCGCTGGTGAATTCGACGGATTCGTACTCTAACTCGAAATCTTCGGGATGGCCGTGAACCGCGCTCGTTGGGTGATAGAAAAGTCTGTCGCAGAAATGAAGATACATCAGGAGTGTTTAACAGATTGATACGCCTTTCGCAATCGGCGGCACTAGGTTGACGATGCGAAGTCGTGTGTGGCTTCATGCCAATTCTAGCTTCACCTTGGCAACCAATTTGTCGGCGAGTCTGGTGGGTTCGGGAAGGCGATATTTTGTGCAACAGATTTGTACTATTCGGGTCGCCGCCTGCAACGAAATTAGATGTCCGACGCTCACAAATACGGGCTTGATGCCGTCGCGACTACGCACCGCCATGCCGATACGGTGTCCTTGGTGGATTAACGGTGACTGCGAACCTCTTTGTAATTCCGGCTCGTCGTACTCGCCGATCAGCACGCTCTTCGCACACCCAATACTGGGGCGATTTAGGATGATGCCTACATGACACGCAAGCCCAAACCGCCTGGGATGGGCGTACCCTTGTCCATCAAAAATGAAAACGTCGGGATCCGTCTTGATTTTGCGAAATGCCGCGATAACGGCAGGAGCTTCACGAAACGACAACAGGCCGGGAACATAGGGAAATCGAGTGCGCTGAATAACAATACACTGCTCTGCGATCTCAGCAGCCTGCACATCCCACACGACGACTCCCGCGATACATTCCTGGCCATTAGACGAAAAAGCAAGGTCCGCACCAGCAACGAGACGCGGCTTGCGCGATCGCCCCTGTCGGATTACCTTGCTTGCGAGAGCGCGTTGAATAGAAACGGCTTCCTTGGGAGAGACGGACCACGCGTGGGGGGCTGGTTCGATTTTCAATAGAATGCCTTAGTCCTTCGCGCGACGGCGTGACTTGGTTGAACTGTCTGAGACAGGGCAAATAAGGCATGTTCGATTGGCGCGCATCCTGCAATCGGAAGTCGAGTGGTCACATGCACCGGGGCACGCTGACTCACATCAACCGATGGTGGAGGTCTCACGGCCAAGTTGTCAGTTCCGAGATGAGACCGGCAGAAATTGATGTCTGTCGGC
>JAJDEA010000123.1 GCA_029260035.1 Phycisphaerae bacterium | reverse complement strand
GAACATGGGCCGGTTTATCGATTCGATACTGATACGGAGGAATTCACGCTGGTTGATGAGAGTCTGTGGGATGCGTCGCAAGGAGAGATTAGCGATTGTCGCAGAAATGACGGGACCTTGCGGTTCGGAAGTTTTGTTGTTGATGGGCAAGAAGTTCCCGTTCGGGGGCGGGCTGTTCTAACAAGCGGACTAGGGAACGTTGCAGCTATACTTTCAACGAATGGAGTCGTTGCCATTCCACTGATCACTGGGGCTTCAACCGGACAACACTACAGTCAGTTTTTTTCAACGGAGGATTTTTCCCCGCTGAGCGATCCTGTTCAAGTGGGTGTAGGCGATTCGATCATTCAGTCTTGTTGGACACCCGATGGCAGATTCCTGTTCTATCATCAGCGAGCTTTCGTGACACAAAGTGAAACTGCCATCGAAGTTCTTTGTTTCGTTGAGAATACCACCGAAGTCATCATCGAAACGGAGGAAGAGAGTCCATGAAGTGAATCGTCTGTCGATCCGGAAATAGCGGCGGTCTTGATGCCTTGGCTCGCAGAAAATTGGTGGACATGCGACGCCGCTCCAATTATTTTTGACTCAAACTATGGACGTAGATGGCCAGGTCGCTGATCTGACTGTCGTCCGTAATGAGGTTGGTGGCCGGGTTCATGCCGAAGGTTCGGCTCGTGTCTTTGACTCTGCTCTGTGGGACGCCTGCCACAAGAATCTTGCGGATGCCAGCAACGCCGCCATCGCAGTGATCCCACACGCTGTCTGTCAGATCGGGGCCGCGATTGTTTCCACGTCCGTCGTCTTGATGACATTTTGCGCATTGGCCGAGCGTATACGCGGCTGCTCCGCGCGTGATCGCGGCGCTCAATTCTTCGGGATCAAGCGTGGCAGAGTCAGCGGATGCGACAATCGCTTTGGATACAGCTGACATGCAAGAGCGGATATTTCGATCCAACGGGATGTCATTCTCCTTGCACCAACTCCGCATGACTTTGACAATATCCTTGCGCTGGCTACCTTTCTTCGCTCCACCTTCTCTAGCAAGGATCTTTACGCGTTCTGCAGGAATCTCACGGCAAGCCTCCACGACCATTTCGTCTTCGAGGATGGTTGGGTTTGCTGCATCGTCTTGCTTGCCGGGCGGAGTTGTTACGATTTCCGATTTCGCGCTGCGAACGCTTTGATCGGTTGCGCTAAACAGCAGGCTATTCGAGCCATCAGCGAGAGTTAGAAGAATCTGGTCCTTCTCTTCGGGGGATACCTGATACAACGCCTGGGCGGTAATGTCGCTTTTTCGATGGGCAGCGATTGCAGCCTTTAAGCAATTACGCAAGACATCTTCGGTCTGCTTCGGCTTCGGCTGAATGCCATAGAACGTAACATGAAGCGAGGCGGTGCGATCCTGGCCCTCAGAAAACTGAGCTACGAAGAGCAGGTTTCCTGTAACAGCCGGCGGATCTTGAGCGACCGAGTCGTGACAGGGGAATAGTCCCAACGCAATTATGATAATGAATTTCCGTACACCTTTTTGCATGATGAATTGCTCCCAGAGAAACAAGTGTAAACGCATTCCGAATAAACGCTCGTCCGTACGAATTCTTCTCAACGCTGGAGACTCCTGAACGTTGTTTTCCGGATTGCGTTTGCTGGCCCCGCTTTTCAATCTACCCAAAGACTGAATCGCTGTCCACGGAACCAACTTAATCCGCGTAAAGTGGAAATTATTTCAAATCCATGTCTGTTCTGGTGTGATTGGAATGGAGGAAACATGGCTTGCAAGGATTCGGTTTTGGTTCACTGGGCTTTTTGTCGTTTTGGAGGAGCTTTGCTTTCAGGCGACAAGATTTGACACTTGGCCTAGTAGACGGTAAGTTCGGATTTTGTTAGGTTTCTGGAAAGCGAATCATGATCGCAATGCGGGATGTGCTTTATACTGTTTTGAAAAATGACGATCCGTCATCTTCGTGGGGAACTTTGAAAAAAGGAGGAGAAAGAAATCATGGCTACACCTGGGAAACCGATTCCGGAAGGATTTCATGCTGTTACGCCGCACTTGATTACAAATGATACGGGTGCTGCGATTGAGTTTTACAAGAAAGCATTCGGCGCCGAAGAGGTATTTCGAATGCCGGGCCCTGACGGCAAGTCAGTCACACATGCGGAAATTCAGATTGGTGGCTCGCGCATCATGTTGGCACAGGAAGGCCCTCACTCGAAGCATTGGGTTTCTCCAAAATCTCTCAAAGGGACCACCGTAACGATTCACCTTTATGTGAATGACGTAGACGCGGTATTCGGTCAGGCAACTGGAGCCGGTGCTGAAGTTTCGATGCCCGTCACGGATACGTTCTGGGGTGATCGCTTTGGGAAAGTGACAGATCCTTTCGGCCATGAATGGAGCATTGCGACGCACAAGTTGGACTTGACACCTGAGGAAATGAAAGAGGGCGCGGAAGAGTTCTTTAAGAATATGGCTGGGGGCTGTGAGCAGTAGTGTAGACGTACGCAAACTGATGTGATTCGGGGCAGGCCTTCGCGTTCGATATTCAGCGCGTGGGCTTGCCTTGGATTGTCTTTTCAGTAACGAACGGTTGAGCGTAGTGGCGAGTCGCTCTAATACACATGTAAGAAGTGCTTCAAAACGTTATCGTAGAGTTTGGCTCGCTTTAATCGACGTGCGCGCGATCGAGTTTGCGAACCTGCCAGATCGCGTATCCAGCCAAGCCGAATCCGAATGCAAAACTGAGGACGCCCATGACCAAGGGTATCTTATCGCCGGTTGTCGAATACTCATGGATTCCCCAAGCGCCGAACATGTCAGCCATGATGAAAACAATCAGGATGAAAACGAGGTGAACCGTACGGAGCGACATGACCGGACCCTCCCAAGTGCATCGTGACGATGTTGATCTAGTCGTCACAATTTCTTGACCAATGGTGGTTCGGAGGAACCTGCCTGTCTCCATCTTGCTAGCGGAAGATCCGCCGAACGCACCGGAAACACATTCAGTTCTATTATGAGTATACTCCGCTTGAGCGCGTGCGGCGCGAATTGTTGGCAAATCGGTAAGAAAAAGCGTGCAAATCTACTATCGGGCCTTGCTTATGAACCCAATGCGACTCACGATGGTCGATCAATTAATCGTGCATGCCTTCGCTCGTCATTAGCGCCCTCTGCACTTTCTTAGAGCCTAAGGCCTCAGCCGATTCCCGTCGAAGTCCAGGCGAGTTCCTGGCCGACTTCAACGACCAAAACCTTCTCCCTGAGCGAATTTGAAAGTGCCGCCATGAAGGCGTCGGTCGATTGGGCGAGTAAGGGGAAAGACTTGTAATGGCAGGGAACGACGGTCGAGGGTTGGAGTAACTCCGCCGCAATGGCCGCTCCCTTGGCGCCCATCGTGAAATGGTCGCCGATTGGCAGGATGCTCACAGCGGGTTCGAATATTTGCTGAATGAGTCGCATGTCGCCGAATACGTCCGTGTCGCCAGCGTGGTAAATCCGGGAAAGGCTCTCATATCCAACCACGACGCCGTTTGGCATTCCTGCATAAAGCGGCCCTTCCGGCGAGGCAAAGGACGACGAGTGAAAGGCCTGCGTCAGCGACACGGAGACGCCGTCAACGATTTGCGTTCCGCCCGTATTCATCGCACTGTACCGGCCTTTGCCGAGTTGTTTTTCGAGCACAGCGCACAACTCCAACGTGCCGACGACCATCGGATCGAATTCCTCGACGATGTTCTGTATGTCTTCGGCGTGGTCAAAATGAGCGTGTGTAAGTACGACGATGTCGCACCGCGATAGGTTCTTCAGATTTTCGGGGCAGGATGGATTGTTCGCGAGCCAGGGATCGATCATCACGACGCGGTCGTCCGGCAATGTTAGTTTGAACGTTGCGTGGCCGAGCCAAGTGATTGTTGCGCTCATTGCTCTTCCCTCTTACTTCGGTACGACTCGCGTGTGACGCATCCAAATTGTTCGCAGAAGGCTACGTCGTCAGTGCTGCGATTTTGTCTAGAATTTCCTGATTCTCCGGAAATCGGCCTACGTCTTTCTTGCACCAGACTTGATTCTCATCAATGTGGACATCAAAGACGCCGCCGCCGCCTTCAATTAATGTTGCGTCAACGCCATGCTTGCCTTTAATCGCCTCCGCCAAACTGGCGGCTGTTGGCAGATAGTTTCATTGCCCACAGTATTTTATCTTGACATCCATGATTGAGGTTCCCTTTCGGTATTCAAAGGAATTTCAATAATCGGCAACTCCAAATCCCGTTGGAGACGTGTTGCTCGTAAATCTCCGGGTTCGATCTGCGCCGTGTTGAGCCTCTGCACTGCTCAAGAGCAGTGGCACACCCGGAAACTTAGGCGTGACGATACGTTAGAGATTCATTGTCATCAGGAATTCCGCATTGGTTCTCGATTTACTTAGTTGTGCGTTCAGTAGCTCGATCGCTTCGACCACATTCATGTCAGCCAGTATGCGACGCAATTTGAATACGAGTTCAAGCTCCTTGGGGTCGAGCAGGAGTTCTTCCTTGCGAGTTCCTGATGCCGCGGCATCGACGGCTGGCCAGACGCGACGTTCCACGAGTCGGCGATCGAGGTGCAGCTCGCTATTTCCCGTGCCTTTGAACTCTTCAAAAATGACTTCGTCCATCTTGGAGCCGGTGTCCACGAGGGCAGTGCCGATGATCGTGAGCGAGCCGCCTTCTTCCATGTTTCGTGCGGCGCCGAAGAAACGCTTGGGTTTTTGCAGAGCGTTGGCGTCAACACCACCCGAGAGGATTTTTCCGGAATGGGGCACTTCGGTGTTGTAGGCTCGTGCAAGCCGCGTAATGGAGTCGAGAAGAATGACGACGTCGCGACCATACTCACAAAGCCTTTTGGCTTTTTCGACCACCATCTCGGAAACCTGAACGTGTCGCGAAGCTGGTTCGTCGAAAGTTGAACTGACGACTTCGGCGGACGTATTGCGCTGCATTTCCGTTACTTCTTCCGGCCTTTCATCGATGAGCAGAATAATGACGTAGGTTTCGGGGTGGTTCGTGGAAATGGCGTTGGCCATTTTTTGAAGGAGAACCGTCTTGCCTGTTCGGGGCGGCGCGACGATAAGCATCCGTTGCCCTTTGCCGATCGGGGTGACTATGTCCACGATCCGCATGTTGACTTCGTCCGGAGCCGTTTCGAGAAACAGTCTTTCGTTGGGGTGAAGTACCGTAAGGTCTTCAAAGTTTGTTTTTTCCGTTACGAGGTTTGGATCCTCGAAGTTGATAGCTTCGACACGCAGCAATGCGAAGTACCGCTCGGACTCTTTGGGAGGTCTAATCTGTCCCGCGACGACATGACCATTCCGCAAACCGAACCGGCGAATCTGCGAGGGGCTGATGTAGATGTCGTCGGGCGAGGGTAGATAGTTGTATTCCGGACTTCGCAGAAAACCGAAGCCGTCGGGCAGAATTTCGAGCACGCCTTCCCCATACATCATGCCGCTGCGATTGATGCGACCCTTGAGGATCCGAAAAATCAGTTCCTGCTTTTTCAAGCCTGTGTATTCTTCCAAACCCTCAGTCTTGGCGACTTCGTGCAATTCGTGGGCAGACATTCGCTGCAGCTCAGTCAGATGCGTCTCTCCCCGCTTGATCTCTTCGTACTTTTCGTGTGTTTCCTTATTGGCACTGGCAGCCGTATCTGTGGTGCCTTCCTGCTCGACAATTTCTTCCGTCTCGACAGCGGTGTCACTGGTTTGGGGGTTCGGCTTAGCTTTACTGCTTGTCGAACTCTTAGACGAAGATTTTCGCCTTGTGGTGCGTGCCTTACTTGTAGTGGCTTTCGCCATGAAACAATCCTCCTGAGTGTGGAACGTTTGCTACGAATTGAGTGTTGGTAAATAGTAGCTTGGTAATGGTAGATCGAAAATCTGGTGGTGTGCTGACAACGCGGCAGCACGAAACATATATCTTAAGAATCGGAAAAGGAAGTTAGCACTGTTGAGAATACGCTCTCGACTTTAGAACGCAGATCGTCCAAGCCGAAATGGTTTTCAACGATATAATCGGCTTTCTCACGGTTCTTGTCCAGTGGGTTTAGCAGTTTTTCTCTTCTGTCGAATTCTTTCTCCGTCCAACCCCGAGTCGAAAGGACGCGATTGACGCGTGACAGCCTATCTGTATCCACGAATATGACCGCATCGCACACTTCGTTCAACCCAACTTCAAATAGTTTTGGTGTATCCAATACGATAGCCTTGACCTTCGGATCCGACTTAAACTGCTCCGTGAGGACACGGCGCCGCATTTCGATTCTCGGGTACAAGGTGTCCTGAAGCCTTGCGAGTTCAGCCGGATCGTCAAAAACAATAGCTGCGATAGCACTCCGGTTCAGTGTTCCGTCGTCATGACAAATGCGATCTCCCCACCAGCGACAAAGAAGATTTCTTACATCCTGCGTGCCAAGTTCTTCGTGGATCAAATGGTCTGAATCGATGATCGCACAGCCTTGTGATGCCAGGATTTGCGAAACGACTGACTTGCCGGACCCAATCCCTCCGGTAACGCCGATGGTTGGCTTCTTGCGTTTCCGGTCTTGCGGCGACACGTTACGTCTCGTGTTCAAAAAAACTAGTTACAAATTAGCCTAAAACGTCTTCGCTATAAGACACCCGTCGATGGTGCCAAGCCTACAGCTACGATCGATTCCGTATTGCGTCAGTAGGCGTACATAGGAAACAAACCTACTTCCGGACGCGACCGCTGGATAGAGCTTGATCTGGTCAACAATCTGGCGGAGCCAGGACGCCGCATCAACCCCGTCATACTAATTGGTGTTCGCCGGGGTAACCACCCATACTTGGAAAGGCCGATCTAACTCAATCGAGAACGGAACCAATCACATAGGAAGGGGGAAGACGGCAACGTGACAGTCGCACTGCCCGACTTGATACTTCAGTACTATACACGGGACCGCAAGCCATGTCACCCCCCATTTCTGGAATTTTACCGGTTTTCGTCGGTTTTTCTTTATGCTGGGGTTGGGGCTGAAGAATAATCATAGTGGGGCGAAAGGCCAGGCCTGTTTGAGCGTGATTCGATTGCCCGCAGGATCGAGCAAGGCGATGCGGCGACTGGTCGCGCTGATGTCCGAAATGGGTTGAAAAGCGATCCTTTGTTCATCGAGTTCCTCACAGATATCGAATAGGCGGGGGACGAGTAACACAACCCGGTTCGCAATCGGTTCGATGATTGGTGATTCTTTCTTTTCGATGCGCAGCTCGATCCGTTCCGATTTGAAACGCAGCATTTCCGGCCGATCCACTGGCGGGGCAACGGTGTCTAACTCGACAAGCTCGCCGTAGAACCAGTGGAGTCGATCATCCAATCCAAACGGTGACTCCAGGTGAACGTGGTCCACAGCTTGGATTCGACTTTCTTTCATTTGGCCTCGCAGAAGGTTTCGGTTTCGAACAAATATACCGTGGCGGTCGGCTTTTTCCAGGCATCTGCTGGCAGACTGGCCTTCATGGTGCAGCAATTGGAGAGAAACTCCTCGGCTGACCACCCACGGTCTGTTGCGACCTTCGGCAGAAAGCAGCCACTGTGCGATCCGCTCTTGATCCAGATTCCGTGGACCCCTGTCGTCAAGGAGGCGGGTTGATCCGTGCGCTTCGGTTGCGAGAGGAGAGAAATTTCGATCCTCAACTCTTTGAGGTCGCTTTCGAGCAAAGGTTGCTTCTCGAAACGCGAATCTGCCAGCGTTGACCGCGTCACGGCACGAATGGTTTGACATATATTTTCGGTTTGTGCAAAGCTCCCGACACATCCTCGAAGTGAACCCTTTACCCAAAAAGTGACGAATGCTCCGCCAAACGAGCCAGGAATCATCTCGGAGTCAGTTTCGCGAGGGACGTCTAACCCAAGAGACTTCATAACAACGCTTCGCGCGATGTTTAGAAGCGTTCGACGGTCGGCTTGCGATTCGATCTTTTTTTGTCCGGCCACGAAAATGCGTTTCTCGAAATGGCGTTCATGCGTCAAGCTCTTTCATGCGAGCTGTGAAGTGACGCAATTGTGGCGGCTCTTCTACGATTTCCAATGGCCTAAGCTTATCACGCTCGGCATAAATCTCAAGAATGGCTTCGACAACATAATCTATATGGCTTTGCGTATACACGCGCCTTGGGATTGCGAGACGCACAAGCTCCATGTCCGGAGCTTGACCCTCGCCTCCGAACATCAAAGAGCCGATCTCGACCGCTCGGATCCCGGCATGCCGATACAGTGCACAGATAATAGCCTGCCCAGGTAGGTTCTTGGGCGGGATATGCGGGCAAAATGCGTTGGCATCGATATATATTGCGTGTCCTCCGGGCGGCTCAACAATCTGAACTCCGCCTGAAAGCAGTTTTTCACCCAGATAAGCGACACTGGTGATTCTGTATTGAAGATAGTCTTCGTGGAGCACTTCCTTGAAGCCTTGGGCCATGGCTTCGAGATCGCGGCCCGCCAATCCGCCGTACGTTGGGAACCCTTCGGTCAGGATCAAGAGGTTCCTCGCTTGTGCAGCCATTTCCATGTCTCGAAAAAGGAGCACGCCTCCGATATTCACCAACCCGTCCTTCTTGGCACTGATCGTCGCTCCGTCTGCCAATTCGAACAGCTCTCGGGCGATATCGGCGACGTCACGTTGGCTCTGGCCTTCTTCCCGCATTTTAATGAAGTAGGCATTTTCGGCGAATCGGCAAGCGTCCAAAAAAAATGGCTTTTTGTGCTTGTCGCAAACTGCGCGGATGGCTCGCAGGTTTTCCAGGCTTACCGGTTGTCCGCCTCCGCTGTTGTTTGTGATTGTAACCATCACGAGCGGAATGTTTTCGCCGCCGACATCGCTGAAGAGCTTTTCGAGTTTCGCGATGTCCATGTTTCCCTTGAAAGGGTGTCTCGACGTTGGTATACGTCCTTCGTCGATCACAAGGTCGACAGCTTCCGCACCGGAATGCTCGATATTCGCTCGCGTTGTATCGAAGTGATTATTGTTGGGGATGACCTTGCCCGGGCCACCCATGACCTCGAAGAGAATTCGCTCGCTGGCTCTTCCCTGGTGCGTTGGGAGAATATGATCGAACCCGGTGATCGTGCGCACCTGCTCGTGAAAGCGGTGATAGCTCGTAGCGCCAGCGTACGATTCATCGCCTCGCATGATGCCTGCCCATTGCTCACTGCTCATGGCCCCGGTTCCACTGTCAGTCAGCAAATCGATCAGGACGTCTTCGGCATCAATGAGAAACAAATTCATTCCGGCCCGTTGAAGCGCGGTTTCTCGGTGCTCGCGGGTCGTCATGCGAATGGGATCAACCGTCTTGATGCGAAATGGTTCGATAATAGTTTTCATAGTTGTTATCAGACACTCGCAAACGCGAATTCCCCGATCTCAGAACGTCTGGATAGCAGTAACCCCTGTCTTCGGGGTCTGTTTGAATCTGCGCTGCTTGAGCCGCGATTTCTCCGGTTAGTCGTTTCGTTGAGATTATGTCCTAGCAAGAGCGGCGCCAGATGCAACGAGCATACCATTTTCGGTTGGTTCGCTGGCGGATTTCGCCTTATGGCCTTACACTGTGAATAGATGCATCGAGTGTACTTGTCCGTAACTATTTGAAGTAAAACGACTTATGTCATTACCTGTGGTAACAATTGTGGGCCGACCAAACGTCGGCAAGAGTAGCCTGTTCAATTCGATTACGCGTTCGCGGATCAGCATCGTTGAGCCTACCGCCGGCGTTACGCGCGATCGGGTTTCGACCATTTGCGACATCGACGAGACCTATTTCGAGTTGGTCGATACCGGGGGATATGGCGTTGTTGATCGCGACGATCTGTCGGCTGATGTTGAGAAACAAATCGAGTACGCCATACAATGTGCGGACCTAATTCTTTTTGTTGTCGATGCGAGAGAGGGGTTGCTACCCTTGGATCACAGGACAGCCGAGCTGTTGCGCCCATACACCAGCCGGGTTCGCTTGCTTAGCAACAAGGTCGATGAGCCACACATGGCTCATGGGATCGGCGAGTTTATCAAGCTCGGCTTCGGCGAGCCGCTGGCGGTGAGTGCCGTCAATGGTTCAGGACGAAATAACCTCATCGCGCTCATAGCCGAGGGCATAGCGGGATTGAGTGATGAAACGCCAGTCGAGCCGGTGATGAAAATCGCGCTCGTTGGCAAGCGGAATGCAGGGAAGAGCACGTTCATCAATGTGCTTGCGGGAGAGCCTCGCGTGATCGTAAGCGAAACGCCTGGAACGACTCGCGATAGCATCGACGTGCGGTTTGAAAAAGATGGTCGAACGCTGATTGCAATTGATACGGCTGGTGTCCGAAAGAAAAACCGGATGGCCGACGACATCGAGTTTTATGCGTATACGCGGGCGACGCAGTCCATTCGGCGTGCGGATGTGGTTCTTTTTCTCATCGATGCAACGGAGCCTGTTGGGCAGGTGGAAAAGCGTCTCGCGCAACTTGTCTCGCAGGAGTTCAAGCCTTGTGTGTTTGTCGTGAATAAGTGGGACCTTGCGAAAGGGCAGGTTGCGACCGGCGAGTTTGGGGAATACCTGGATAAGTTATTGCCCGAATTGGATTACGCACCGATTTCGTTTACGTCGGCAAACGTAGGGCGAAATATCGATTCGACGCTCGACCTGGCGGCGGAGTTACACAAACAGGCTGGGCTTCGCGTTGGCACGGGTAAGCTAAATAAGGTTTTGGGTGAATCGCTTGCGGTGAATCCGCCCAGCACAAAGCGAGGCAAGAAAAGGCCGAAGTTTTATTTCGCGACGCAGGTTTCCACCCTGCCGCCTGCTATTGTATTGTTCGTTAATCATCCGGGCAGTGTGACGCCGTCGCACCATCGGTTTCTGCTTAACCGATTTCGCGAGAGTTTGCCGTTTGGTGAAGTGCCGATACGATTGATGTTCAGGCCAAGGCGTCAGGGGATGACGGCGCTGGCTGAGTAGTGCCAACGTGCTGGTTGATATGGTTGTGGTTTGCCGGTCTTATTGGTGGAGGGCGGTATCATGAGTATTGAACTGCATTGTTCGAAATGTAGCAAGCTAATCAAGGCGCCAGATAATGCTGGAGGGCGACACGGCAAGTGCCCTTACTGTGACAATAGCGTCTATGTGCCATTGCCGGAATCCGAGGCTGAAGAAATTGCATTGGCCCCGGTCGATGAGGAAGAAGATCGTGAGGCGGAAGAATTGCGACGAGAGTCCACCCGTTTTGCTGCTACGATCGACCACGCGACCGATGCCAAGAAGGGGGCAGGCGGAGTCGCAAAGATTCGGCCTACCGAAACGCCCGGCAAGGTGATCGAGGTCGCCGCTGAGGTGGAGCGTTTTGTCCTGGCTATGCACTCATCGAAACTCGATCAGGCTGAGTCAGCCGTGAGTATGCTAAAGAAAGCAGGCACGCGCGCTCGCGATTATGTGCAAGGACTAATGCAGGACGAGATTCCGCCGGAGTTCGGCAACGTGCCTCCGCCGCTCATTCAAGGATTCCTCAAAGCGCTTTCGGGCAGGCTATAGAAGTTTCGTGCCACATTCCGGGCACACGCCCGACACATTGCCGGTGAGATCATAGCTGCATTTGAGGCAATGTCCCGGTGGTGGACGACGGTCGCGGTTGTAAAGGTATGCGGTAGGAAGAGCAACGAGAATCAAAGGGCACCACAACGGCATGTACCAAATAGTCGCACCCGGTCCAAGTCCACCATGATAATCCGGCAGCCAGCCATGCGGAAAACTCGCGGCATGAAAATGCACCACGCCAGTATCTTTTTGCTGAGTGCTCCGAAACCAATACACTCCACCTCGCACGACGGAAATCGTTCTCGGTTGACCACCATAACTGCAAGTGTATCCGATACCAGCCCAGATGCTTGCCACCCAAACAACGAAGATAACGATGCAGAGCACCAGTCCTGCCCACTTGAGGAATCGTATCATCCATTCACCTCGATCCCGCACTCCGGGCACACGCCTGACACATTGCCGGTGAGGTTGTAACCGCAGGTCTTGCAGCAGCCGGGCGGGTAAGGCAACTGTTTTCTACAGTACAAGATCGCTCCAAAGAGCGGATAAACCAGGGCATTCGCGGCAAGTATGTTCAAGACTTTCGTCGAAAATGGGCTGAAGCTTTCCATTGTTTCCATGACAATCATAATAGTCGGCAAAGTCGGGTAGGTGCCGAGTATAGGCACCAGTATAAGCGTAGCACTTCCCCACATTCCATAAACTAACCCCGCGATGGCGCCTCGCCACGCACGTGAATGAACACGGTGCTGTACCGCCCGAAAGCCAAAGAGCAGTGCAAGAGGAATCAGCACGAACTGGAAAGATAGGAACACGATCCCGAGTGAGAATGATTCTTCGAACAGAGTGTATAAAAGCTTTCGGAATCCGTCTGAATCAAGCGTAACAACGTAGTAGAGTTGTACGCCGACAACCCAAGCGCTGGCCAGTAATCCCAGGGGCTTGGCCAACATACTCCGAACCGATAAACTGGGGAGCGATTCACTCGTCATGCCTTAGAAGCTCCTTTTCTCTGCCCAAGGTATCCGGAATTTCCAACGAAGAAGTGCCGCACTCCGGACACACGCCCGACACGTTGCCGGTGAGGTCGTAGCCGCAATCGCAATGATCTTCTTCCGGCAGTCTCCGGTTTCGCCACCAGAGCAGGAATGACGGAATCGCAATCAAGAGCGAAGGAATCCAGATTGGTAGCCGTATGCTATAGAAACCGCTAACGATGTTTTTACTGAAATCCGGAATCCACTGAAAAAGGAAACGCTCAGAGTCTACAACGGAGGAAATCCAACGAGCCCTATCCTTTGAAGGCTTGAATGGCCAAACCAACTTCACGCACCCAGCGTCCAAAGCTACAATTTTCGGCAGCACGCCGGGCGCCACATTTGGCATAGCCGGGACAGTCGTGAACATAACATGAATGCGAGCACACGCGACGAGCAGCAAGACGAGCAGCCCCGCTACCGCCGACCCAGCCAATCCCAGTTGTCTTTTCGTGGTGCGTTTCACTTATGTGAGCCTTCTCCATGCTTGGAGTCGGGAGTCTGTTCCAGTTGCAGGAACGAGCCGTCTCTGTCGAATGCTGCGATCATATGAACATGGTCGAGCGAGTCTCCCGGTAACGGCTTGTGCCAGATCAGGATTTCGCCCGCCTCGAATTCGAGCGACAACTCAGGAGCACCGTTTATTGTAATCAGAACTTCCTTTGCTGACTCCACAAGCTCGCCGTTACGCATCATCCGAGGGGTATCGTTCATCCACATGAAACCGTGCGTGTGGCCATTGACGTTTACACAGCCAGTGAATGGCAAAACCACCAGTATGGCGACGATTGAAAGCGAAAGGCTTTTTCTATACATGGCGCAATTCCTCCTGTTCCTGTCAGATAGCCGACTTGTATGTTTTAGTATCGACTCCCCCGCCGCATTCCGGACACACGCCCGACACATTGCCGGTGAGGTTGTAGCCGCAAGTGCCGCAAGAATTGTGACTTACCCTCCATCGTTTTAGGTAGTGCTTACGAATTGGAGCAAGAATACACCAGAAGGGCAAGGAACATAGTAGGGCGACGATCATATGCCCCAGCCTTAATACGACAAACTCTTCGTGAGTTATAAAACGAAATCCGATCGGGCTGATCCGGCGGCTCAAATGAATTGCAATCAGGACTGGCACTGGTGAAAAACTACAGCCTCGTACTATTCGACGGACACCGTCTTTGTAACTAGTGCGAACTTCGCATTTTGACAAATTGAGATTCTGGTCCATTCGCACGATCGAAATTGAGTTTGCATCGAGGTGAATGTCGATCCCGAGACAGTCTATGTGATCAAGGTGCTTGCGGAATCGTCTGTGGTGAGGTGAGTTCGCAATGGCCAGCCAACCACCTGACAACGCTGCCAGTAACAGCGCATAGATTCCGACTCGTTGTATCGTGGTGCATTTCACTGCACTGAATCCTAAACGACAGTCTTAATGCCGTTACCCTCTGTGTCCAGTTTTGTGCCACATTCGGGGCATACTCCGGAGACGTTGCCGGTGAGATTGTAGCCGCAATTCGGGCAGTGACCTCTCTTACGGCGACGCCAACGGCGAAGCGGGCCTCGTATAAAGGCGGTGGCGGGGTAGACCGCGAATAGAATGAACGGTGCCCACAAAGGGAAATCGAATTGTTTATGTCGCACGATTGCCGCACCGTTCAGCCATAGCACGGGAACATCGTGCCAATAAAACCCTAATACCTCCGTACCGCTTTCTTCTATAAGCACCTGCTCCCAACCACTCCGGCGATCCTCGACTAGTAAGTCGTTCCCGGGATTCGGGTTTACACGAACTGTTTTGATTAAATGCAAGACGCCATTCCAACAGCACAAGGCCTTCAAACATCCGAAGTCTCCTCTAACGCTGTAGCGAGGATAGGTGGTATAGCTAAGGACTGCTGCAACCACTATGAGCGCGGTCCCTGCCGAGCAAAGTGCCAAAACGATATTTCGAGTGACGTTTCGTAAGGACATAATCATGGTCCGTTTCACTTTGCCGAGTTCTCGGCACTTGCCTCAAAGCCGTCACCGTTCGCTTGCAACTTCGTGCCGCATTCGGGGCAAATGCCGGAGACGTGAATTTTCTCTCGAAGCACAGGCCCCAGTATGGCCGCAACACTGGCTTGCCAGGGAATGATCCCTAATGCCAATGGCAGAAATCCGAATACTACCCCAGCCATCGTTCCGACACATACGGTTTTGGTGATGAACCCTACGGGATTGCGCGGATTCAGCAAAATCGAGAAGGCCATCGCGAGAATCGCGGAACCAACAAGTCCTGCGACACCGAATGACAGAAAGCCTCGTAAGACTACACTGCTGCCTGACGTATTTGAGAAGTGGATAATCGCTAGGATAGCGACAACAAACGCAACTGCGCTTGTGATTACGCTTACGAGACACCGCACCAGCCAGTGCTTTAAGCAAGAGCGGAAGGGTAGCATCATCAACAGTCCAAACACAAATCCGGGCACCGGGACTCGAGAAAAATCGGCTATATCCAACCAAAGTGATGCGAAAGAAATGGTACCGGCAGCCCAACCAACCAATGCCATATTTCCTGTTTGCGATCGTGTCATTTTTGATGGTCCGTAACCATGTTCGTTATGTCTTTCCCACACTCCGGACACACACCCGACACGTTGCCGGTCAGGTTGTAGCCGCAATCGCAGTGGCCATTGTTCCTTCGGTTTCGCCACCAAAGTGCAAGCGATGGTAGTGCAATCAAGCATGGCGGAATCCAAAGAGGCAGGGAGGCTGAATAGTAGTCATCAACCAGGGAGAACTCAGGCCACGACCTTATTACAGAGACGTCGTAGGTGGAGACATTTGTGAGCAGTTTCCATGGACCTTTAATATGCCAGGCGTCGTCCTTGATATACACCGATGAAACCCCATGGCCAACGAATAACTTGACCTTGTAAATGAAAGAGCTTGGTGTGTCGGTTTCTTCAGTGCATTCCAATTCAAAGCAGAACCTGGTGCTCAGAATGAACATTCCGACGAACAGTATCGCCAGAGGCAATCCTGCGATTCTCCGTCGCTGATTCGTGGAACGCCTCATACTCAAATTATACTCCAAACCGCCGACTCGGTTGCTGGATTTTCCGCCTTGTGTCAGAAGTGTTGGTGCGACGCTGGATATCGAGCTTTGTTTGCGACGGCTTGCCCGTGCCTCAATCTGTCATGAGTTGTTTAGGCTTGTTGGCGAAGACGCCCGTCGGAACGAAAGATGATCGTGCCGACTGCGAGAATCAGTAGTGTCAGTGCAGCGATACCCCATGAGGATGCTGCGGGCACGGTAGAGGAACACTGGTTTATGGGCGGCACACTCGAGAAGTGAAAGAAATTGAGCGTACTGATGGTCCCGCCAGTCAGAAACGGGCTCGCTACGGAGTTGTCAGTTGTATTGATCAATCTGAGGTTGTTGGCGGTGGCTGCGAAAACGCCGCTGGTGGGCGCGGGTTCAAGGCCGATGGTGCTTACGCCGATCGTCGCAACGATGGAGCTTGAGCCGAGGTCGTAACGGAAGACGGATCCATTGGATGCGAAATAGAGATCGCCGTTATCGCCGAAGTTCAGTCCGAAGGTATTGCCAACGCCCAGTCCGTCGGTTGCGTCTGCGATGACTGCGTCGAACGCTCCGGTAGTCGAATTGTATGCCAATACGTTTGCACTGAACCGGCCAGCTACATACAACCGACCGTCCGAGCCGAAGGCGAACCCGCTTGGGCCGCTCAGCCCGCCGCTTCCTGCATTAACGAAAGCATCGACGAAGACACCGGCGGATGTGTACCTTAAGATCTCATCCGATGCCTGGCTAGCAATGTACAGCAGATCGTCTGGCCCCGTCACAATGTAGACGGGGTTATTCAGCCCGGACGATGAATCGATAAAGACATCGAGGAATGCGCCCGTCGTGCGATCAAACCGGAGAACGGAATCGGTTCCGAAACTGCAGACCAGAAGATCATTGCACCGTTCGAGAATGCCGTGCGGCTGATCCAGCCCGCCTGAACCTGCGCTGATAAAGAAATCCTGAAACACGCCCGTTTGCGGATCGTATCGCAGGACCTCATCACTTCCATTGCTGCTGACGAAGAGGGTGTCTGCTTGCGCGGCTGGCAAAAGGAAAGCCTGCATGATCAGCGCCGCGCCGATAATAGAACATCGCTCAAGGCGCTGCTGTCTATTTGAGAGAGTACATTTCACTTTTTGAAAATCCTTCCCCTTATTTCGTGTGCTGCGAACACACGAGCCTTCGCCTTCAAAGCCAGCGATAATGAGTCGATCGTGATTGTTCGCAAGACCCAACTTTCGATCGTACCGAGTTGGCTCATCCAATTCAATCAAAAACAGGACCGGCGACGTGTGGGAGCATACCCATTCCTAAGGTGGCTCTAATCATCGTCGATGATGGGGCGTGCTGAACCTCGCAGGGCTTGCTGTAATCTTTTGGCGCACATGCTGTGGCGGCGCAAGACTTTGGTGACGATCCAAATGGTAGAAGACATAAGGAGTACGAATCCGAAAACCTGAACTGGATCATTGAAGATTTGGATTCTATATCGCGTAAAGAAAAAAAAGCCAAGCAGTGATGTTCGACGTAGCGGTGCGATGATGCTGGCTACTTGCCACACTGCCATCAGAAAGGTTGGCACAAAAACTAACCAAACAGAACTTAATGAAGCGACAATACCAAGACGGCGTATCATCGAACCGTAACCGCGCGTGGACACACTCTTCACGGCGTATAGAAACCAAACGCCCATGCTGAGCACGAAATGCGCCCAAAACAGAATCGCGGCGTAATAGTAGATTCCATCGGAATTCCATCTAATCATCGGCCCTCGCGCACCGCACATACCGAACCGGGCAGTTATGTTGCGCCTGCGGGGAAACTCAGGCTCGGCAAACTGAAGCCAATTTTTGTGGCCAGACAAAACATGGATATTAAGAAGATTGTGCTGAGACTTATGGCGAGGACCACCGCTACGAATGTGATGAACCAGTGTCGCATCGCAAATCGAGTCGTGATGCCGAATCGCATCCAAGCTGGCAAATTGTGGCGAAACTGTTCCAGTGCCAATGCCTCGCTTGGTGGCTCAGCAATGTAACTCATTCCGCATTCTGGGCATCGCCCTTTGAAGGGCAGACCACGCACGCAGTAGCCACAGCCAGTACAATCTGCATTCCAGTGGATGGCGTCCAAGGTCTGTTCAGTTTTGTCATTCGGATTGGGCTTGCATTCCATCTGGCATCTCCCATCCATCGAAACTCAACTCTCGATCGTAGGCAGTGTACGCCCTCAATTCAAACAAGAGCGACGCGTGACGTGGCTGCTACGACAAAAATAGAATCTTTTTCGCCGGGGCATGTGCAGGTTAGCAAATGGGTAATCGGCCATAAGCCCTTACGGCCCGGAACGATAGGCCAACCCCTTCGCTTTTGACTAAGTCGTTGCGCAAGAAAAACACAGTTTCTGCGAGGTCAATTTCAGCACCGGTCTTGACGTCGAAATGTATGTTCGGTATATGTTAGGGTATTGGTTGGGTCATTTCATAAAGGGGGTCACAGTGCAAAAGCAGAGTGAAAGCGTTTTGAGTATGGCTGAGGGGTTGACGGCGGAGCAATCGAAGTTGGTTCGAGACAATCTCGGGTTGATCTCCGTTCATTTGAAGCATCGTGTCGCAAATCTGGCAGTTCCCAGACGCGACAGGGAGTGGGATGATCTGTTTCAGGAGGGGTGTTTAGGGTTGATTCAGGCGGTTGTACGGTTTCGCCCGGAGCGGGGAATTCCTTTTGCAGCGTTCGCATTGCCGAGAATTCATAATGCGGTAAGCAAAGCCCTTCATACGAAATTTGCTACGGTGTATGTGCCACAATTGCGGCATGAAAAAGGAACCGATGCTCGCGCGGAAAGATGTCGAGAAAACGGCAGGCCGACCGTTCAGTCAATGTCGGAAGAAACAGAGCGTAGGCTTGCGCATCAGGTTGAGCCGGGAAAGAATGATGGTGTATTGGACACGATCGCCAGCCGATTGCGACGCAAATACGACCGGGCCGTTGATGCTGTTCGTGGCGAAATGTCTCAGAGTAATTCGACGCGGGGCGATCGAGACAAGCTGGTGGGAATTCTCGTGAAGGAGCGTTTCATGATTCCGAGTGAAGAATCGAAACGCGCGTTGAGGCAGATCGCTCGCGACACTGGTTCGTCATATGCCCGAGTCGCCCAATGCGAGAAGCAGTTCGCAACCAGGGTTCGTTCGATTCTGGAAGGTGATCCGGAGTTTCGTGCGTTACGAAAATACTCAAGAGCTGATCCGGATGCAGGCGAATTACCTGTGGATGTTGAAGTTGAAAAATCGTTAGCTGCGGCGTGTGCGGAGGAATTAGCCGACCGATATCGAAAAGCTGATCCTGATCGGCAGTCTCAGTTGTTACACGAAGTTCTCAAAGCCGGCCTCGCTGACGTTGATGAAATGGTGCATGAGCAAACACGAAGGCTTCCGTGTGATGTGCGAGAGCGTCTCTTGCGCGAAACCAGTGATGAGCGTCGTTCAGGTAGGCGAGGCGCTCGCAGCCGAAGTAAATGCAGTCCGTCATGTGACGGGGATGATTCGGCTGAAACGATTCTGCACGACAGGCGCCGCAAGAAAGGTTGCGTCAAGGATTTTGCCTCGCTTGACACGAATAGGCGAGAACCTACGATCGGTGTGTAGCGAAAGGTGAAATCTTGAAACAAACTTTGCGAATACGATCGCGGAGTGGAGTGCGAAGATCGGACTATGCAACTACGCATTGACAACGAATATGACAGGCTTGAGGCAGTTCTGGTACATAGGCCTGGCAAGGAGATCGAAAGACTGACGCATAGGAATATGCACCAGTTTCTGTTTGAAGATATTCCCTACCTTCGGAGAATCCAGGACGAGCACGATCGATTTACTGACAAGATGCGGGACGCCGGAGTTGACGTCGTTTACTTGGAATCTCTGTTGCAGGAGGTTTTGCAGGACGCAGGCGCCCGCCGAAAACTGATCGAAGACGTTTGCCAAACGGCTGCGGTCCCGTCTATTGTTGAAGATCTTGCGGGGTCATCATATTGGGATGCGGAGTCGCTGACGGAGTTGCTCTTCGTTGGGTTGACCCCTGAGGAATATCAAGAGACAACCGGTCGCGAGTTTTCGCCCTCGCAAGAGGGGGCTGAGTTTTTGCTGACGCCGATTCCCAATGCTTATTTTAGTCGTGACCCTGCGGTTGTCGTTCGCGACGCCGCGATATCGTCCAAAATGCACTTTCCTGAGCGAATCAGAGAAACGCAGCTTACCCGCGCGGTATTGGAAAACCATCCGGAATTCGCCAGCCATCAAATTGCTTATGGTGGGACTGATGAGCCGACCGAGGATAGGCCTTACACGATCGAAGGCGGAGATGTCATTATTCTGTCGTCCGAAGCCGTATTGATTGGTGACAGCGAACGCACACGCAGTGAGACCATCGAAATGCTGGCGGGCAAGTGTTTTCACGCTGGTCAGGTCAAGCGTGTTTATGAGATTCCGATTCCGTCTGACCGGGCGTTTATGCATTTGGATACGATCTTTACCATCGTGGATCGCGGGATGGTTCTTTGGTATCCCAAAGTCATGACGACTTTGTCACACATTAACCGTTATGAGCCATCTGATCCAGGCGAAGGCTACGGAGCGCGGCGCGTTTCGGAGGATCGTGATTTTCTTACCATCCTTCGGGATGAGTTTGATCAGGATGTGACGGTTGTGAATACCGGCGGTGGAAGCGAGCATTTTGCAGCTCGCGAGCAACGAACCGACGGTGCCAATGTATTGGCAATTTCACCGAAGGTAGCTATCACCTATGAGCGAAACGAACGTACGGTCGAGGCGCTGAGAAAGCATGGGGTCACATGCATCAATATCGAAGGTTCTGAACTCGTTCGCGGGTTGGGGGGGCCGCGGTGCATGACCATGCCATTGCGCAGAACCTTGTCGGTATGCAGTTCTGTTATTGTTCTTGCATAGGTTGGGGATAGATGTTCCAGCTTGAGAGCATTCTGGTAACCAGGTCAACCGGCAAACCCACGACATTCTCGAAGCTGCCGTCGATGTTGGTGACGAATTGGTCGCCTCGGTCTTGAATGCCATACGCTCCGGCTTTTCCCTGCCAATCGCCGCTGTCGAGATAATCGTTCAGTTCGGCTTCATCTAACCGTCGCATCGTCACGGACGTGACTTCGTGTGCGATGAGCCTTTCGTGCGACTCGGCGTTAAGCAAAGTGATGCCTGTGATGACGAGGTGCGTTGTGCCTGCGATTCTCTGCATGATGCGGCTGGCATCGTTTCGATCATCAGGCTTTCCAAAGATTTCGCCATTCAGTGTCGCAATAGTGTCTCCTGCCAGAATGATCTCCTGTTTCAATTGCTGCGCTGCGCTGCGCGCTTTGTAGAAGCTCAACGCTTCGGCTAGCTCGGGAGGGGAGAGTTCGCCAGAGAGATCTTTAGGCTCTTCATGTTCCGGTAAGACAATATCAAAACCAAAGCCAAGTTGGCGAAGTAAGTCCTGCCGACGCGGGCTTGCTGACGCCAGGATGAGGCGACGATTTGATGGTAAGCCGGTTACAGTCATTGCGGCGGATTGTATGACTTTCAGAAAATGTTGCACGCGCTTTGACTTGAGTTTTCTTCGAGACGATTCTGCATTCGCAGGGGCTACGGTTTTCTTCTCTGCAAAATGGCCAGCTCGGGGCTTATTTTTCCAGGCGTTGGCGTTCCCCATCCCGCGAGGCTTAACCAGGATGCGCGGGCTCCCAGATACTCCCCACGAAACTCCGCGATCGGTTCATAGCCTAGTTTGCCCGCAACAAGTTCGTTCATGCACGCCCGCTGATCGTCGTCGAAGTCCTCGTAGTTGAAACTCGAAAGAATCAATTGCTCCGGCTGGGGACGATCGAACCAATCGCGCGCCATGACAACCGGATAGGTTGCGTAACCTAATTCGTTGACTCGTGGCAAGTATTGTGGTCGAAGTGTTGGTTCCTCTTTCATCGCAAACGCACCAACGCTTGAGGGGCGGGGAACGTTATCTTGAAACCAGGCCTCTGCCTGATACCTTGTATCTGTGAGCATGGCAGCATTCATAGCCAACGCATATCCAACGGTAGGCGCGAGAACGCCAACTATAGGGGCGAGACGAAAGAAGATTGGCCATTGAAGTCGTTTGGCAATGTCCACCAACGCATAGCCGGTAAGAATCGAAAAGCACGCCAATGGCGGCAAGAGAAATCGCGGGTAAACAAAGCCTAGCGGTGCAATCACAACAAGATAGTAACTGCAAGCGGGAATAAGCAGGACCATCGCAATTCGAAGGTTTCTGCGAACAGTGTACGAAATGGACAAGAGCATCGCTGCGAGCATTGGCCAGCCTACGGCTCCTGCTGCTTGATAGAGCGTCCCTAAAAACAGGCTCCATTGGTTCGGGTATTTCGTTTGTTGCGCATGGAGTGTGTCGGCGCTTGGTGCAAGCCAGTATTGCAGGCGAATGATAAAGCTATCCCAATTGTGAAACGCGCCATTTATCAAGAGATATGGCAGCACGAACGCGAGAATTCCCAAAGCCCATCTCTTTTGAGCCAGCGAATACAGCAAAGCCCTTCCAAAAGGAATACTGTCACGATAGTGACGCCATTCGAGGAACACCAAAATCAGAGCCATGCCGGGGTAAATGCCCGCCACCGAATCTTTGGTGCTAATGGCCAATGATCCGAAAAGCCCCAACAGCATCGCGTCGCCATTTCGTCTCGAGCTTAGCAGCTTTGTGTAAAAATACAGGCTCCAACTGAACCAGAATATTGATGGGATATCGACGTTGGCGACGTGCGCGAAGTATACATAGGCTGCGCCGCACATCATGCTCACCGCTGCAAGGACCGAGGCGGATTCGTTTTTCAATAGCCTTCGAGCGGAAGCCCAAATGCCGATCCCCGCGCCAATGGCCATGGATATGGATACGATGCGGGCTATCAGGATAAGTAGGCCGATTCGTTCATCCTGTGCCCCCCGAACGGTGATTTGACCTGTATCATCATCTTGCTGAAGAACGCCCGATTGACGCCAATCCTGCAAAGTCGGCTGATAGACGCTGTATAGAAGCAGGTAATGGAGTGGGGGGTATCGTCCCTGCCAATGGCCGGGCCAACCTTCGACGGCGCCCAGGGTTCGAAAGTCTGAAATGGAGTCTTGGCTCCAGGAAACTGTAGCCGGCAAGCCCCAGCGGATTCCGGGAACATATAACCCAAGACCAACTAAGATCAGCAGTAGAATGATTCTCCATGTTGCTTGCGGCGGGGTAGGCGGCAGTTCGGTGCTTGGCGAATCGGCTGTGTTGTTGGCTGCGAATTGGCTATGCATGATCGATACGCATTTGCGCTCGGCTGCGTTGACACTGAAGATTGCGAATGACTAGGTCTTGTCTGCATCCGACGCGCATGCGTCCATCACGCGCATTACATTCGCACCGAGCATCGGCTCCAAGTCCTCTGCTGAATAGCCTCGTGCCAGTAGGGAGGCGGTCAAATTGGGAAGCATCGAGATGTCCTCCATATCCTTCGGCACCGCGGGCACGCCGTCAAAATCCGTTCCAATTCCAACATGTTGAGGGCCTACCAGTCGTAGCGCGTGATCGAAATGGTCGATCAATACTCGTAATGGCGTATCGTATCGCGTCCCGGAGGCTTCCGACAACTTGCCGGTTCGAAGAGCTTCCGTCGCTTTGGTCGCATCCAGCGGTGGATGGTTTGGATCGAGGAAATACGATGCGAAATTAATCTGGACCACGCCTCCTTTGTCGGCGATCGCGCGGATCATGTCGTCGCTGATGTTTCTTCGATGAGGCGAGACGGCACGGCACGAAGAATGCGTTGCGATAATCGGGGCAGTGGAAACATCGAGGGTTTGCCAAAACGTTTCGTCGCTCACATGCGAAATGTCTACCATCATGCCAAGCCGGTTGAGTTCCCGGATTACGTCTTTGCCGAAATCGGTGAGTCCGTGGTGGCGAGGTGCCAGGTCTTCGTGGACGCCAGCAGAATCCGCCCATGATGTATGAGCTGCGTGTGTGAGCGTCAAATAAGCGGCACCTTTTTCGTGGTACTCGCGGAGAATATCGATTGAGTCTTCTATGAGGTATCCGCCTTCGATGCCAATCAACATTGCGATGCGATCTTCGTTGTGAGCCTGTTTGATAGCAGCGGTGTCTCGCGCGAGTACGATGCGATCGGCGATCGCCTCGGCAATGTCGTGAATGCGGGCGAGTTGCGCCCGAGCTTTTTCGATATTCTCGCCGGGTGTTTCGCAATGCGGCGCCCAAACTGCAAGGAACAAGCCGTCAACTCCAGCGTCGCGCATTCGAGGGATATCAACATGGCCTAACGCGTCCCGGCTTGAAAAATCCCACGACTTATCCAGCAACCTCTGCGTCGTATCAACGTGCGTATCGATCACGATCGCGCGGTGATGGATTTCCTTGGCCTGGTCGAGGTGATGTATGTCGAAATTCTTCACGCGGGAATTGTAGCAGCGTGGGTTGTTTTGGCGACCCGCCCTCTAATACTGATAAGGCAACTGCTGCGAGTTCTTCAGCGCCCCAGAGAAAGTTCTCCCGACGATCTCACAGTGCTGAAAATGCAGATTGCGCCAAACTTGTTCGTACGTTTCAGTATAGGTGCCGCAATGTGCATTGGGATTTGCTCTTGAAATCAACCCATGCAGCGATGCAATAATCGTTAGGCGATGTTTGGATGAAGCTTGTCGAATCAACATAAGGTTCGTTCATCTTCGCCCGATAAATAGCGAAGGTGGCTGCTCACTACGCCGATAGGTAGGGGAAGAAAACGAAGCGTGTTTCATGTTTCAAATTCAAAACGATTGAGATCGGCGGAGCACGCAAGGCACATACGAACAAACGATTAACGCAGGCATGGTAGGAGTCAATACATGTATTCAAAGCAAAAGAAGTTTCAGATTGTTGTAGGATTCGCAGCGGTCGTAGTCGTTGTCGGTTGCAGTCAGAAGACCCAAACAACAACGCAACGGACCGAGGCGCTCATGGATGAAACCTTGGCTAACCCCAAGGCCTATCTGACCGCCATGGTGGATAATGCGATGATTCATGACATGACTATGGCAGATATGCATTTTGTTCCGCATACGGAAGAGTTGAACGGTACGGGCGTGAATCGCCTGGATCGACTCGCTCTCTATCTGGATACCTATGGCGGAAAAGTGCGGTATGAAACCTACTCCACGGATCAGGAGATGATCGCACAACGGATGAAGCATGTTCACGAGTATTTGGAATTGACCGGCTGTGACATGACTCGCGTTGATATTGTGGCGGCTATATCCGGTGGCCGGCTTACGCCCGCGAATCAAACGATTGAAGCGGCAACGCGGAGCTTAGAGGTTCAGGCGCCGAGCGGTATTGTCCCGCCTGCTGGCGGTGGTGGTCCTGGTCAATAGGCGTTGCGGATTTTTTTGGTTTCATGTGAATCGAGTTGGCTTCAAGGTGGATACGATGATGGAAAGAACGACAGGATTGTCTGTGTTGCTCGCGATTACGTTGAGTCTTGCCGGATGCGCGAAATCTGATTTTCCCCTAACCGCGCAAGAACGGACGATGTGGAAACAGGTTAAGCCTCAGGAAATCGCCCGCGCTCCGGAAGCGCCGGATCCGAAGATCTTGCCTCGCACGCATTTTGCCGCGGCTAGATTGCTTGAGGAACGTGGTGAGACAGGCCGAGCCATGATCCAGTATCGAAAGGCGATTGCCCTCAATCACAAATATGTTGCAGCGTACCATAGGCTTGGATTGCTGCAGTCGAAGGCAGGCGATCACGCCAGTGCGATGCAGACCTTGTCGCGAGCCGTGAATCTGCAGCCCAAGTCCGCTGACCTGCATAACGACTTGGGGGTCGAGCGGATGATACAGCAGAATTGGGATGATGCAGCAGAGTCGTTTTACCGTGCGATCGAAATCAATCCGAAGTTTGCCCGTGCGCGTGTGAACCTAGGCCTGACACTTGGAAAGCAACAGCGGTTTGAAGAAGCATTGGCGAGTTTCCGTACCGTACTACCTGACGCGGACGCCTACTATAACATGGGCCTGGTATATAATGGTCACAAGAAATATGTGGAGGCCGGTGAAGCATTTCGACACGCACTGCGCGTCGATCCTGACTTTACAGTGGCATCAACGAAACTGGAACAAATCTCTGAACAATTGGCGCAATCGATTGAAGATGGCAAGGTCATCAAACTTGCGGAGGGAAATGAAACGAGCCAAACCCCCGAGAAGCCTGGGCGATCGAAGAGTGTTCAAGGACTTCCTAATGAAGTGAACTCCTCGAAAACCGCCCAGGCAACTACAAGCCAACGCTCCAAAGAGAGTGTGATCGTTGCTGAGAATCATCTTGACCGTCGTAATGAAGCAGCCTTAGCTAAACCCGTGAAGGAAGAGAGAGCCGATAGCTCTCCGCAAGCGCCAAAGATTGCGGCCGTTGAACCCCAAAGGCCTGCCTGGCTTACAGATGAGGATTTCGAAGAAGTTTCAGAAGAGCTACCGAGGCTGCGAATTGCGGATTCCGGGCAGTCAGGTGCCGAAATTGTAGCGCCAGCACAAGAAGACTCCACCGTTCAAAAAGAAGATGCGGAGTCGGGGCGAGCAAGCGCAAAAAAGGATGTGATCGGAGAGAAATACCGCCGTCAGGTAGCCCGTCTCTTTGCTGAAAGGGCCCGCCAGAATGCGATCGTTCAGATGGCGGCAAATGAAGCACATAAAGGCGATGTGCACGACCACGGCAAGCGAGATGATTCTCGGCAAGCGATGGCCGACAAGAACGCGAAAAGTGACGTGCCAGTCGTTTCACACGTTAAGTCCGACCCTGATGAAATAAGAAGCGATCGCGATGTGAAGCGAACGGGTGAACCTCATCTCGTTCGTGAGGTGTGGGAAGAACGATTGCCCGAGCAAGGCAAGAGTAAGCCGAGCGGCGAACGCCGGAAACTACATACACTCGATCGAATGCCCGTTCCACAGCCTGATCCGATTTTCAACAGCGATTTGACCGTTGAGATTGAGCGGGCAGAACGGCGGAGAGAATTGTCGCGAATTCAAGAGGAATTTGCCGCATTTGACGCTGAGTTGGAACAAAGACGAAACGAAGCGAGATGCCTGGAAGATGTCATTGATAAAGCTTTGCAGGACGGCGAGGACGCTTCCTGGCGGGATGCCGTTGTGAAGGAGGCGATCGACCGCATCGCGTTCGAGCGAGCCGTTGGTCCTGAGACATTCATCGGCGAGGAGATGTTGACTGTAGCGAATTATAGCGTGACGGACCTGACTTGTGAGAGCGAGCCTGTCGGTGTGTCCACTCGTCGAGAGTCAAGAGTTGCCCGCCATCTGACCGGAGCGGATACCGACTCTCTGATGTTGGCGCCTCTACCGCCGATGGACCCGGTATACATTGCCTCAATGCTTGCCCCGCGCGACGCGACAATGAATCGTCAGCAATTCTTGCAGAAGAGCGAATCCCAGGTAGGGCCCATCGCTCGAAGCCCCAGGATGCAAAAACGGAACGAACCACTTCGCCGAGCGACGCTTGCCAGCAAGGTTTCGGATAAGTCGACGGGACGACGTTCGGCCAACAACGACCAGAAGGTGGATCGCATGGGTGTTTCCGTGCGAGATGCGGAAGCCGGGTTCATATCCAATGCGCCTACTCCGATTGATTGGGTCGAAGAATTTGGTGAGCTGGACGAGTTTCTTTCCATCCTTCGAAATGACATGTCATGTCTTGAAGAAGCGAAGCAAACGAGCGAGTGATATTCTGGTCATCCTGTATGAGTTGATCGGTGGCCGCTTGGAAAAGGATTCAATCTTCTGAAGCATCGAAATCACTTTTCTCTGCGAATATCTGCAATTCGTCGCTACACTTGATGGCTATCAGCCTTATAATAACAAATCGATTGTTGTCTTAGCACATTCGACGCGTGGCGTGCTATGCTGAGCTAGGCTAATTGGAAGCGGTCAAAATAGTAGCAGTCCACCATTCATCACACTACTTGTGCTAGGTGAGTTTGGTTTGGACTGTCGGAGTGAGGATTTACGATATGGCGAAGGGAAAGAAGGATGTAGCTGCAGACCGATTCCACAAACGAGAGGAATCGGATCGAGATTATCAAAAACAACTTCCTGGGGACGATGAAGCTGCGCTGCCTCCTCCGGTTGAGCCGATTCAGGTGGACGGCAAGCCTGAAAGAAATGCGCCGTGCTCATGCGGAAGCGGCAAGAAATACAAGAAATGCTGTGGACGATCCGCTGACTAGAGTGCGTCTAAGCCTGTCTCGGTAAAGCGTTCGTTGCGGACGCGAGCAGCGACATGGTATATGGATGCTGTGGATTGGCATAGAGTTCTTCAGTAGGCGCTGATTCAACAATCTTTCCCTCGAACATGACGGCTACGTTATCGCAGAAATGCCTGACGACCGCCAAGTCATGCGAAACAAACAAATACGTCAACTTCATTGTTTTCTTCATTTCACTGAGCAGATTGATGATCTGTGCCTGCACGGATACGTCGAGTGCGCTGGCTGGTTCGTCACAGACTAGCAAGTCGGGTCTTAGCGCGAGTGCCCTCGCAATCCCCACGCGCTGCCTTTGCCCGCCGGATAGTTCATGGGGATATCGCGCTGCGATGTCTTCGTGCAGGCCAACAAGATTTAGCAATTCATCAATTCGATCACGTTGTTCAAAAGTAGACCCGACGCGGTGAACAACCAGTGGCTCTCCGATCGCGTTGCCGATTGTCATGCGAGGGTTCAGGCTGGCGGACGTGTCCTGGAAGACGATTTGCATCCGTTTGCGCAATGCGAATAATTTACTGCGAGATGCGGTCAAGACGTCGGTTCCGTCAAACCACACCTGACCATGAGTAGGTTCGACAAGCCTCAATACGGCTCGGCTAAGTGTTGTTTTTCCACAGCCGCTTTCGCCGACCAAGCCGAGAGACCGGCCTTGATCTATGGAAAGACTGACGTTGTCAACGGCGCGATGCCACAAAGATGTCCCTTTTGAACGACGTCCTGCATTGCGAAAATCGACAGAGAGGCCCGTGACACTTAATAATGGCTTGGGCGACTCGTTGTCTGGCGTGTTTGACATGTTTGTTCGAGTGTGTTTGGACGCTTTTCCGCTTCAGGCGGCGCGTTGAAACACTATTCCGAGGATTCACTGCCGAGCGTTCTGGCCCTTTGCTGCCAGCTCGATCGACGCGGATCGGCTGGAGAGAGCAGGTCGATAGCGCTTCGATACAGTTCTAAGGCGCGGGAGATGTCCCCCTTGAATGCGTACAGTTCCGCCTGGCAAAGAATCGCCTCCGGTTGAATTGGGTCTATCGCAGCTGCGCGATTACAAAGATCCCATGCCTGGTCAATGTCACCATCGTCGCGCCTTTCGAATAGGAGCATGGCGAGTTCCACACGCAGAATCGGATTCTCCGGTGCAAGCTCGATGCACTTTTGATATCGCACTACGGCATCATCGCGATTGTCCGAGAGAACGAGTGTCACTGCGTATTCAACCTGCCATGCGAGGTCGGCTGAGAAGTCGGCTTCGCGAGCTTTGAGCCGTGCCAATGCTTCGTCGAACCGGTCATATTTTTGAAGCTTTTTCAAGAATGCAATCTCTGCACCGACTTCTTGAGGGTTGTTATCTGCGAGCTGACGCGCAGCATCTAGTGCCTGCGAATGACTCGTGCGAAGCGTTTCCTTGACGAAAGCGAGTGCTTCTTCCGTAGCCGCATGACCGGGGATTTGAATATTGGCCAGTTGGAGATGGTGAAGCGCGGCGCCAAAATTTCCTCCTTGCAGATAGGCTTGGCCCAAAGATCGCTGCGCGTCGGTATATCCCTGGTCAATCGTTACGGCGTGATGCAACAATTCAATTCCTTCATCCACTTCGCCGTTTCTGACCAGCTCCTGCCCGTGTAATAATATCGCACCAATCGCATCTTTGTGAGCAAACCATGTGGCAGCATAAAGTGTTCGATTATTTCGCCATTCGGCATTGCGTATCCAACAACGAGCCGTCATTGCGAACACAACAACCGACGCCAAGGCGAACCACATCGGTTTGCGTACACGGGGGCCAAGAGCCAAACCACTCAACACCGCAACCCAGACAGACGGTAAATACCAAATGCGCTCGGCGAAAAAGACCTGTATCAAGACGAAGGCATTGGATGTCGGTAGATAGGTTACGACGATAATCACGGTGGCCAATGCGATTCCTTTAACGCCTCTTCGCCAAGCTATAATGGAAGCGATGGTTAGTCCCAGCAGTACGGCGATTCCCAGAAGCACCGACGGATCAAAGACGCTCGTGGCTAGTCGTATTTCGGGAACAGTATAATTTACGCAGAGAATCCGAGGCCAAAAAGTCTTCGCCCAATACATCCCCCACAACTGCAGAGTTCCTAGAATGTGCTGCCAAAAGGGTGCATCGACGAGCGCGTTTACTGTCTTCGTCAGAGCAGGCGCCTGAAATAAATTGCCCTTGAGAGCGTACGCTCGAAGCGCAAAATAAAGTGCCATTGGCGGGACCAAATAAGCAAACCGCAAAAGTGATTGGAGACTTCCCCAGTTGCGATCCTTGCTAGCGGCTCGCCATTTTTGATACCAGAAGCGATCGGCGAGGATGATGACAACAGCTACCGTTGCGCCGCTCTCTTTGGCGCCCATGGCTAAGAAGATACCAAGGCCCGCTCCGATGCGCCACTTGATGATCCCCCAATCGGTCGTTGCAATCATGGAACGGCGATGCCATAAGACAGCCAGTGTGACCCCGAGCGCGGCCAGCAAGTCAGCCCTTCCCACTACGTTGTCGATTACTTCGGTGTGAATGGGCAGCACGGCAAAGATCATGCCGGCTAAAAGCGCTGATGCGTAGTCTCCCTTCAGGTGTCGGCAAAGCCTCACGACGAGCACGGACAATATCATGTGAAGGAGGACATTGGCGGCAAGCTGAGGAAGCGGGTCGGGGCCAGCGAGAAAGCGAACCAAGCGATACGACGTCAACGCTATCGGGCGATAGAGTAAGTCGCGGTTGGGGTTTGCATCGGCGGATTCGTGCCAATGGTCGGTGGTCCATATAGTAAGCCAATGTCCCGGCTCGTTGACCAGTGGGTTTTCTTGAACGATCGGGACACCGTCATCGCAGAAATTGTTCGGCAGTGCGTTGATGAAACAGACCAGCGCGATAGCTGCAACAACGAACTCCGCACGAAACCAGATTGGATCATACGCTTCATCTGCCAAATCCTGCACCGAGTTTTGCCTGATCCGTCTTGCCATATATCCGTACTTTGACGATGTACCCCGAGTACTTTGGTTTCAAATGAGCGGAATGAGATGTCTCTGAACCTAGCGCCCTCTGACGGACTATCCTACACGACGATTGCGCGAATCAATAGTGCTAATTAAATGCGTGCGTGATGCGGTCTTCCTTCTCACCCTTGTACGCCCAGATTCCGGCGGGGAGGCGATATCTTTGGCGTCAGGCCTGAACTGACTTATTATGTATGGCTACGATCGCGCATGCTTTTGGTCCTGAGGTGTGTTTCAGCTTTTGGAACGTTGCCGTTACGCTTGCCGCGAGCCAGAACTTGCCGAGAGGCCTGTCTTGCCAACATGGCGTTGCAATATGGAGGTTCGAATTGACCAGGAGGGGGAGGCCTAAACCATGCGCGCTCAATCCGCACATTCTGTCTGCCTCGGTCTCCTGATAGTGTCTTGGGTGGCATGGCTCGCGCTTGCATGGCCATGCTTGCCGGCAGCCGAGGCTCAAACGCGAAGTCTTCGGGGCGACTTGGGCGAATTCACGGTTCGCAAGGCGACGCCACACTACTCATTGGCTGGGACGATCGGCGAAGAGCGATTTGCGGAATACGCGCGTTGCCTCGAATACATCTATGCGGAATACCAGAAGGGATTCGGCGATCTATTGGCTGGGAATGAAAAGCAAAGTCGGCAGACTGAGGCGAGGCCTGATTCGCAAGACCGTTTTCGCGTCGTTATTTTGGCGACAGACGCTCAATACAACGAATTCGTAGAGGCGTACTTCGCTGGGCAGGCAGAGCATACGCGGGGGTTGTTTGTGCCGGCTGTCAGCTTGCTGATTATTCGTGATGATCCTGACTCCAGCGAGACTTATGAAGTTCTTTTCCACGAAGCGTTTCACCAATTCCTTCATCGCTATATTCCTTTCGCACCAGTTTGGCTAAACGAAGGGCTTGCGACTTATTACGGAACCGCTCGTCCGACGAAATCAGGCCTCGTTTTTGACCGGCGCGAATTGGGTTTCTTCAAAGTTGTTCGAGATGCCGTTGATGCCAAAGCTTTGGTTCCTTTGCGAGATTTGACGCTTGCCGATCGACGTGCGTTCTACGATCGGACGGAAGTTCGTGCAATCAAGGCGGCAAAAGCGACCCTGAACTATGCACAATCCTATACGCTGGTCAGTTACATTCTTTCAGATGTTCACGGCCGTGAGCACTTGCGAAAATACATTCGCTTGCTGGCTTCGGCTAAGTCGGATGTTGATGCCCGTCGCATCACGAAGGAGCATTTTAGCGACAAACTTCTGGCATCGATGGTCGCGCCGTGGTTGGAATCTGTGAACAAGTAATGAACCCTCTGTGTGATTTCTTCAATTCGCGGATGGGTGGTCGGGCGATTTTTCTCCATAGCGTTTCATGCAAACCCGATGGCCGTTGTGCGTTCGATGCTTCATCAATCCATGTTTGCCCTGTTGTTGCGCGCTCGTGACATCGCTGAACTCTCGCATTCGTAATCCGAAACGTGCCACCCATAGGCCTGAGAACGCTACAATGATGTTGCGGCGCGTAGTTCTTGCAGGCGTGCTTACCCGGGCCGAGCGGTTAGCTCCGTTTGTCTCTCTACCCCAAAGTCGAATCGTGTTATACTGTTCGTCTTGTGTGTTTCGCAGTTCTATCTCAGCCGTAGGGTTGGAATGCGAGTGTCTTGGTTAGTTGAGACTTACAAGTCTCTTCATGGATACATACCGTTGCCTTGGAGTGGATTAGATATGAGATTCCGTTATTGCTTTGCCATCTTGTTTATGTTGTCGATTGTGCATGTGGCGCCAGCTCTCGGTCAGAACGCAGCTGACACGAACCAGAAGAACGACACATCGGAATCGTCTCTCATCGAAGAGATCAAAGAAAGTCGCGCGAGTGTCTCTGTCGGAGTGGTGGACCGGGCAGAAATCGAAGCGAAGATTGTCAGATACGAAAAAGCTTTGTCTCAAGTGGACAAGCTTTTGAGTACCCATCCCGGCACCTCATTCAAGGAAGATGCGTTGGTCTTCAAAATGGAAGTCTTGTCGGAGCTTTCGCGAATTCGCCCCAAGTACCAACGTCAATTATTGAAAGCAACGTCGACCATTGCGGAAGATGAGTTGATAAGGAAGAATCCGAAGGGAAAGCTCGCCTCGGAGAATGCATTCTTCGCTATTCAGGCGTTTGTATATGGCGCGAGAAGTGAGGGCATGCCGCGCGATCGACAGCGTCAAGGAGCCGTCGAACGGTATGAAGGGTTTCTAAATGATTACCAGGCGTCGGGACGTCGGTCTCTTGTGTTTGCCAGCTTGATACGAAACCAAATCGGCAGCGAGCAATTTGACAAGGCAAGAATGACTTTGAAGAAACTCGCTTTTGAGTTTCCCGCCTCAGCACATGCCGCCCATGCCCAGACGGAGTTACTCAATGCGTCGGTAAAATATAAGAAATTCGAAGGTGTGTTTGTAAGTGAAAAAGGCAAGACCATCCGTTCAAAAGACTCTGAAGGTAAAATCTTAATCGTGCATTATTGGTCCAAGAAGAACAGGTTGTCTTACACGAAGACAATCGTTCGATTGCTCCATATCTTCACAAATTATGCAGACCTTGGCGTAGCAATAATTGGTGTTTCGCTGGACCAGGACCCCGACGAAAGAAAAAGTGCGATGGGTAGTTTTATGACTCCCTGGCCCCGGTGTATTGAAACGGAAGTGTCGAAAACTGGGGACGGTACACCTATTGACGTAGTTGTTCCGACGTTTCTTGTTGTTAATCGAAAAGGTGTGATTCAAAGTGTTGCACACAATGCGGAACTGGAAAAGCTGATGAACAGGATAGATGGGTAGACCGTCACTTGGTTTTCCGACGCCTTCAGTCATGCTATTACGCGTGATCTGTCTTCCACTAAGGATTGGCTAGATACGCGCGGGATTGGTGGTATTGAGCATGGCAGCTTGTGATAAAGGGTGATCTCCGAGCGCTTCGCAAAGTGTGTCCCAGGCAGCCTGAGCGCGATCGCCAAGTCCCATGTCTTGCAAGGAAAGTGCGAGGTTTGCGACATACTCAAAGTTGTTAGGCGACGAGTCCAGAGCCTGCTCGAATCGTTCCACCGCCGCCTCAAACTGCCCACGATCAGCGAACAATAAGCCGAGTTGATAATGAAGGTGTAGGGCCTCCGGCTCGACCGTCATGGCTCTTTGGAATGCGGCAATCGCTTCATCATTTCTTCCGATTTCTTTCAATGATAGCCCGAGCTTGGTGAGCGCGTTGACATACTGCGGATTGATCGCTACTGCCTCATGGAATTCGTGAATGGCGCCGGGCAGGTCGTTGGCATAACGGAGCAATAGGCCTAGGCGGTAGTGGAAATCAGCATGCCCCGGGTGCTTCTCTATGGCTTCTCGAAGTATGCCAATTTGCCTGTCAATAAGGGTCGCCGTTTCGTCGCCTGGTACAGCATCCGGATGACGCGCGATGGAGGCAGGTGAAAGATACTTCTCAGATTGTTCTGCAGCGACAACCATTAGTTGCAGGCGAGCGGTTTCTCCGAACAAAAGCGTACTGTTCGGCTCGGCGTTGGCTGCCAGTTCGAAGCTCGCCAGGGCGTCTTCATGCTGGCCGAGTGCCTCTTGGGCAACGCCCATCCCGGTGTAGGCAGACAGAAGCTTGTCGTTTGTATCGATTGCCTGATTGAACGCGCGAGCGGCTTCTTGAAACGAGCCCATTTTGAGGTGAATCGTGCCAATCTTGATGTTACCCTCCATCCCAGAAGGGTCCAGCTTGGCCGTTTCTTCAAATTCCCGAAGAGCGAGTTCGTTTTGATTGAGCTGTTCGTATAGGTCGCCCAGACGCATGTGGTATTCGTATGACTCGGGATGTTCGTCAATCAAGCTTTGAAGGACTTGGATAGCTTCTTCAACACGACCCGCTTCGACATATGTACGCACGCAGTCCGACTGTGCTTCCCAATTCTTTGGGTCCACAGAAAGAGCAGAACGAAACTGGTCGAGCGCGTCCTCATGCCGCTCTGCCCGAACATAGAGGTTGGCCAGTGCCAATGACAGAGAACAGTCGGTAGGCTCGCAAGCGCACAAGTACTCGTAGTGTTTTGTTGCCATCCCGACTTCATCTAATTTCACATAGATTGCAGCCAGTCTTTCATGGGCGTTGCGTAGATCAGGAGAGACATCCAAAGTCGCTTCGTAAGATGCGATGGCGTCATCCGTTTCGCCTAGCTTTTCCTGGCAAAAGCCGAGCGCGAACCACGTTGGTCCGTCGTGTCGATGGAACTCCAGGACTGTTTGAAGTTGTTCCGCTGCAGCGCGAGTCAGGCCAAGCTCATCTAATGCGCAGGCCAACCCCAGGCGTGCGACGCGATCGTGTGGCGAAAGCTGTAATGCATTTTCAAATGACTGACGGGCATCACCTGGCTGACGATCTACGAGCAGCCGAATGGCTAGCGCACGTTGAAGAGAACTGTCGCGGGGGTCGAGGTCCACTCGTTGCTTGAGCGCTTCTGCAGAAACCTCGCCTCCATTGCCAAGGAGATCGCGAAATGCCGAAGCAAGCTCAGCGAGTAATCCGCGACCCAGAATTTCAAGGATATGTGACATAAATTCTCAATGTATCAAACAGGCAGCTCATCCAACGCTTCTCGTGCGGCACGATATGAAGCGTTGATGCCCAATGCGTGCTCATAAGCATCCACCGCTTGACGTAGATCGCCGCGGTCGCGGTATAGGTTCCCCAACAAGTAATATACATCTGCAAATTCGGCGCCGACTTGAATTGCCTGTTCCAGCCGTGACATAGCGTCGGCGTTTCGATCTGTTTCGTGGTATTGCTTTGCAAGCTCAATCAACGCACGAGCAAAACGGGGATTGATTGAGATGGCTCGTTCCGTTGCGTCAATCGCTTCGTCATCGCGCCCGAGTCGTCGAAGAACCTGTCCGCAATGAAAGTGAAGTTCCGCTTGCTCAGGCTGACGCTCAAGTGCAGCCTGGATGATCGTGAGAAGCAATGCGAAGACTCGGCTATCCACGTCGGATGAAGGAATTGAAATCAGTGCGTCCACGAATTCCGGGTCCGCTTCGATGGCCTTCGATAGTTCCTCGATTTCTGGACTGGTTCCGACGTTCAGTTCGGGTGGCATGGTGCCGTGAGTGCTGATTGTTTGTCCCTGTTGTTCCACCGCACGCGCAGCCTGTGCAAGCAATAGGCCTACTCTTGGGTCAGTAGGGTTTTGTGATTGTGCTCGCTGTAAATAGGTCAGCGCTTCTGCGGGCGACTGTTGTGCTCCACGGCAAAGTGCTAAACTTATTAGTGCCTGTTGGTGTTGCTGGTCAATGCTTAAGACTTGCGTAAAACGCAACTCCGCCTCTTCATATTCGTTGGATGCGCTCAACAGTGTCCCCAGCTGGAAATGCAATTCTGCGATTTCGGGTTGACGCCTGATTCCTTCGCGCAGGGATTTGATCGCACCGTCCGCATTGCCAGCCTTCCACAAACTTAGCGCGTGTCGAATGCGAGCTGTCACGTCTTCGGTGTTTTGCTCGAGGTTTTCATCAAACTTCTCCGCAGCCTCAATCGCCTTGCCTTTGCCAAGCAAACATCCGGCTAAGAAAGACGCTATGGAACCGTCTGTGCGTCCATGCCTGGTGGCGCGCGCAAAACAAGCCTCGGCTTCGTCGAATCGGCCCGCGTTTAGCAGGCAAACACCTCGCCTGACTTCGCGGTCTGCTTCGAAGTAGGAACGAATCGCCGTTGTGCGTGGGTCATGTTCTTTCGATTCGGTTGCGATGGCAGGCTCTTTTCTCTTCATGATTCTCTACCTTTGATGCAACTTGATTGCGACCTTGGCATTGGAGCGCATTATGTTGATCTATCGGATTGCCCCGCTTGCGAGGTTATTAGGGTGCAAGGGGAGCCGTGGAGGTGCATAACAGTATTGAAATCAGCCGTTTCGAACATTATTCTCGGCGAAATGAAAGGGGTCTCACGCTGTTTCGTGTCTTGCGAATCGCTAGACAATACGCAAGTGTGCTTCTACGCTTGCGTGTGAACCAAATGCTGATTGACTCGTTGATTAATTCGGTGAAACGCACCCCATCGGCGCCAGCTGTGACGGATGGTACGCGCTCACTGAATTACAGGCAGCTCGCGGACCTTGCGTCGGTGTTTCGGGGAATTATCGAAAGGGCTTCCGGTTGCGAACGCATCGGCATCATGCTTCCGGCGTCCACGGCATTTCCAGCTGTGCTTATGGGAGTGTTGTGGGCCAAGCGGACTGCCGTTCCGCTCAATTTTCTGCTGAGCGAGGATGAACTCAAGGCAATCATTACGGATGCTGAACTGGACCTGGTCATTACCGTCCGACACTTCTCGGAATGCATGTCGTGCCAGCCTTGCCGGACGATCTTCCTGGAAGATTTGCCCTTGAAGCGAAAAATGGTGTTCGAGCGATTTCGTGCAAGGCGTAAAGCCCCTAACGTCAATCCAATGGATACAGCGGTTATTCTCTACACGTCGGGGACGACGGCTCAGCCTAAAGGCGTAGAATTGACTTATCGCAATTTGCATAGTAATTGCACTGACACGATCGCGGCGTTGGATATCGACAGTAGTCATCGTTTTCTGAATATACTGCCGCCATTTCATGTGTTCGGACTCACGGGGACAGTCCTGGTTCCGATCGTTCTAGGTGCAAGTTCATTCGCCATTCCTAGGTTTAACCCTCTAGCGGTGGTGCGTGCCATTCGCGATTATCGTATTTCACTTATGATGGCGGTGCCAAGCATGTATGCGGCCATGCTCAGGACGAAATCGACGACTGCGGACGATTTTCAGAGCGTCATTTTGGCGGTGAGTGGAGGCGAGCCTCTTCCGGACAGTGTTCGGAAGGAATTTGAAGAGCGGTTTCGTGTTGTACTTCGGCAGGGATATGGATTAACAGAAACCTCGCCCGTGGTAGCTGCCGGGTCTGTCGCCCATCACAAGACCGGGACTGTTGGCAAGCCGATCCGCCATGTCGAGGTTCGTACCGTTGACGAGAACGGGGAATCTCTCCATGCGGGGGGGGAGGGTGAAATCCTCGTTCGAGGTCCGGGGTTGATGAAAGGGTATTACAAGAAAACCGCTGAAACCGAAGACGCGATCGATTCGGAAGGCTGGTTTCACACTGGTGATATCGGATGCGTGGATAGTGACGGATATTTGGCAATTACAGGTCGGGCAAAGGAGATGCTCATTATCGGCGGGGAAAACGTCTTTCCTCGTGAAATCGAGGCGGCGCTGGAGGCCCACGATGATGTGCTGCAGGCGGCAGTCATCGGCGTGCCGGATACACTGCGGGGAGAGGTCCCCATCGCATACGTTCTCTGCAGACCAGATTCAAACCCGGATGGGCAGGACCTCAGGAATTTTGTCAAAGGATCGATCGCTGGCTTTAAGATACCAAAGGAAATCATCGTGAAGAGCGACCTTCCTGTTGGACCAACGGGCAAGCTGTTGAAACGCCAGCTCCATACTCACGTTTAGGGATGTGGACGAGCCATGAAACCGCGCGCCTTGCTCCTATAAAACGCGCCATCCCCCCAGAGTCAACCGCATTGCACATACAACTTCCGATAACGTCCCCGCTATCTGGGAATGCCGTTTTTCATGGCTGGGAATCGCGTTTGTAACGACTTTTACCTTGACGCGCTACCTCCATCCAACTACCATATCACTTTGAACATTTCGATCTCCCTTCACATCGCCAGTTACGGAGAACGGCTCGAGGGCTGGTCGGTTTTTCTGTAGCGTTTCGATTCGCAGGCTTTCCAAAGGACATGGCGAAAGCCGTAGCGACAAGAATTTGCAGAAAGGCTTCGATTGGTTGAGTTTATGTCTTAGCCGTGTCATGTTTTCTGCAGTGTATAGAGTTATTGCCTAACCGAAGATTACCGCCGCTCTGGTGGGAGAATTGGTTGGTTATTGGTTTATGATAGCTGTTTCTCTTGGATGGAAACGGCTGATCTTCCATAGAATATGAAGTGCAAGGCCGATGAGTCTTGCCAATTGAATCGAGGAGCAAAGCATATGAAACGGAAACGCATCGGAACGGCAAGTGTCACTATCATTGCGCTGGCGGCCGCGGTTTGTTTGAAATCGGGTTGCGGCAGCCCTTTTCTCGGCTTGGAAGATTATCAGCGAGATTTGCTCTTCGGCGGTTTGGCTACGGCGCTCTTGCTCAACCAGGGTGCTACGGTCGCGGGTGCGACGGATGCCGCTGCAGGCCAGCCGATTCCAGGGCCGGAAGGCCCGGAAGGTGAGCGTGGTATTCCCGGCAATTCTGGTGAGGCCGGCCCAGCAGGACCGGAAGGCCCGCAAGGACCAGCAGGTCCGCAGGGCGAAGCTGGTGCTCCCGGTGAAGCTGGGCAGGCTGGTTCAGACGGTGATGCTGGTGATGCTGGCGCTGCTGGTTCTGCAGGACCTCCAGGCCCGGAAGGACCGGCGGGGCCTTCGATGTTTCAGGTGTTTGTGGATGACTTCTTCATGGAAAGCAATACTCCGATTGAGAATTTCCCGGTCGGAGGGCTTGTTACGATTGACGAGCCAGCGCTTGGGGAAATGCAGTATCGCTCCTCGACGAGTGCAATCGCGTACCGCGTGACGATTCCGCCTACCTACAAGGCTGGCAACGATGTCATGATGAGGCTGTTCTTTGATCGCACCGGGCCTTTCGATGGCAACTGCTTCATCTTTACGATTGACGGCAGACGTCTTCAGAATGGTCAAAGTGTTGAAGTTGGTTATGGGCCAAGGCGTTGGATTCGCGTCGAAACAGGATTGAGCCAGATGCCAAGTAGTCAGTCGGAAGCTGTGGGCTTTTCTGACCGTGGTGTCTTTGTAGACCTGCCACTCAACACCGTGACCGGATTGAATTACGCGGCGGACCTTGCGTCCGGACAGCTGGTTGCGTTTGAAATCGCGAATTTTCAAACTGATGGTGGACTTTATGAATTGCTCGGCGTTGAGTTTGTCGAGTTTGACGCGGGAACGTCTGCCGTTTCCAACGCGACTGTTTTCTCTACCGTCGAAGAAGCCTGCTGTTTCAGTTCAGGAAACGGCGTCACGCCGATTCGAGACGAGCATGTGATCATTTGGAATGATACGGACGACGAGATTCTAATCTCCGATGCCCTGGACTTCTCCACCATTATTGATATTGACCTTTCGAACAGTTCATTCTCTTCCTTCGGGTCAATTGGGTTTGATGATGGTGCCCATCTTGTCTTCGACACCGCTGGCCAGCGTTTCTTCGTTTCCGACCATGACAATCCCTTCAGAGTCTTTGATTTCTTGGTGACAGTAATCTTCCCGACCTTTGGCGGCTCACTGGTGGAGCCGCTAGGCATGGCCCCTCTGCCTGACGGCAATCTGCTCATTACTGACGAAGAAGACGCGGACGGATTGTTCCGACTCAATCCAGATCTGTCGATCAATGCGTCGGCGGTACCAGGGAATTACTTCGACGGTGCAGAAGGCGTCACCTACGACTCGACCCGCAATTGGATCTTCGTCGCGGATGAAGACGACGGCGACATTGAGGTGTTCGATGGCACAACGCTAGCCAACATAGGAACGGCTCCGACTTTCTGCCAGAGCGATGCGGCATATTGGATTGCCGTTGACGGATCGTCTGACCATGTCTTCATCCTGGCTGACAGCAGATGTCCAAGCTCTCCGAATGATGATTGGGGTATCCATGTGTACCGAATTGGAAATTGTCCAAGCGAGATCACCTATGTGCAGACGCTTGGAGGGTTCGGTAAGGGTTCCTGCTACGGAGCCATGGCGGTGAGTGAAACGACTGACAGGTTGTTCGCGATCAATTTCTGTACCGACGAGGTTGATATCTTCGATACGGCCACGCTGAGTTCCTTAGGTTCTGTACCGTCCGCACGAACCGGCGACTACCCGGCCATGATCGCGGTGGGCCACTACGACGAATAGAGCTAACCACCCTGAAGGTTGGAAATGCCAACCGCTTGGGAATGTTGTGTTGTGAGGGTGTTTTGATTTATTGAAGTTGATGCTCGCTACAATGAGTATTCAGGAGAATGGTTGTGAATTCCAAAAGAGCAAATTGGCCACGTTTTTGTGTGGCGTTGAGTATTACGGGACTTGTTCTGCAAACCAGTTGCGGCAGTCCATTTCTCGGACTGCAAGACTATCAGCGGGATCTGCTTTTCGGCGGACTAGCTACCGCACTGCTTCTTAACCAAGGTGCAACGGTTGCCGGCGCTACTGACGACGCAGCTGGCCAGCCCGTCCCGGGCCCCGATGGTCCTGCAGGTCAGCAGGGATTACCCGGCGAAGCTGGTGAAGCAGGAGCGCCAGGACCTGAAGGTCCACAAGGCCCTGAAGGACCAGCTGGTCCGCAAGGCGAACCCGGCCCTCCCGGCGAAGCCGGTGCCCAAGGCGCACCGGGTGATTCCGGATCGTCTGGCTCAGCAGGCCCGCCGGGAATACCAGGTCCAGCAGGTCCGCAGTATTTCCATGTTTTCGTCGATGATTTCTTCGCTGAAGCGGGTACTGCAACGCCCCAACTCCCCGTCGGTAATCTGGTCACCATCGACGAACCCGCACTCGGCCAATACCAAATCAATCCAACTGCTACCGTTACTTCAACCGGTGCTATCGCGTTTCGTATGGCCGTACCGCCGACCTACAAGCCGGGCAACGATGTTACGATGAGGTTGTTCTTCCACCGGACCGGGCCTTTCAACGGCGATTGCCTCATTTTTTCGGTTGACGGCAGACGATTGCAGGACCAACAAGGCATCGACGTGAATTACGGCCCGCGCAGATGGGTTCGGCTCGAGACTGGTCTTGTGAACCCTCCCGAGGAGTTTGCTGGGACGCAGATGACGAACGACTTTGGCGTACTGGTCGATCTGCCGATCAACACGGGGGCGGGTCTGGGCTATGCAACGGATTTGGCACCCGGCCAACTCTTGGCCTTTGAACTTGCCAATTTCCAGGTTGATGGCGGCCTCTATGAGTTATTGACGGTCGAGTTCTTTGAGACTGGAATGTCGAGCGCTACAATCTCAGGTGCCACGGTCTTCACGCAGCAGCAGGAAGCGGTGTGTATGCAGCTATGTGTAGGCCTGCCGGATTGCAATAGCAACGGCCAGTTGGATTCATGTGACATTGCGGACGGAACCAGTTTCGACTGCGACAACAGTGGTGTTCCTGATGAATGCGAATTGGACTGCAACGGCAATGGCCTGCACGACTCGTGCGACATTGCAAACCAAACGAGTTTTGACTGTGACGGCAATGGTATTCCTGACGAATGTGTGTCATGCCCGTCTGTTGATCTGGTATTTGTTATGGATACCTCAGGGTCTATGGATAATGAGGGGCAAGCTCTCTGTGCAAACATCGGGCAAGTTGTTTCCGATCTCCGCGTTTTGGGAATAAATGTAAATCCGACTTTTCTTGGGATTACCGAAGATGCGAGCGACGATTCCGATTTCCCCTGCCTGACGGATAACGTGCTTGATTTGCTGGGCAGTGCCGTACCTGGGACGAACGACTTCATCGATGACAGTGAAGACTGGGGGCCAGCAACGGCTGTGGTTGCGAGTCGATTCCCCTGGACGATGGGTTCCATTCGAATCATCGTTCCGATCAGTGATGAGGATCCGCAGGACGGAAACGCCTCCTGTGATGACCCCGGCTCGGATCGAGATGCGATTGACAACGCGATCGCTCAGGCGCTTGCAAACAACGTATTCGTTTCTCCGATCATCGCTGATTTCTCAGGAACGGGGAATGACCAGCAGACGAACAACTGCATTTTGACACTGGCAAATGACCTCGCTATGGCTACAGGCGGGACTACCTCGCAATCCACGGATCCACAAGCCGATCTGGCTGGCACGATCAATCAATTGGTGGTGGCGGTTTGTCAAACGGTTTCGGATTGCAATGACAATGGCACTCCCGACGCTTGTGACCTCTGTGTCGGCACGTTTAGCTTGGCAGGCCCCAACGGGAACGATAACGGAAACGGCACTTGTTCATTGGATTGCCAAGGTAACGGCATTCCTGATGAGTGCGAGCTTGTTGGCAACGATAGTGATGGCAATGGTGTTCCGGATGAATGTCAGGCGCAGTAAACGGCCTGTTTGAATTCCATCGCGCGACGCCTTCCGTTTGCCGTGTTACAAGACCGAATCAAGGTCGAAGACGGTGAGCGGGAGGCGATCGCGTTTTTGCATGAATAGACTGCCCTGCTCTACCCGGCTTGGTATTTTTTCGATCCAGGAGTGGTGCCTCCGTCCCGCTCTATTCCGTGTTCGCCGCTCGCAGCAGTATTCTCCAATGAATGGTAAATCGATTCGACTTGTTCGTTTTGGTTGATGGCTTGTGCGACCTGCTCTGCGGAAAAGGACGTTTGACGGTTGTCGTTCAGGTAAGCGAGAACGCTTTGCAGCAGTTCGATCAACTCGCTGGCTGATTTTTTGCCCATCTCGACGCCGGGCTGGTGATATGCATTGATGTTGAGAAGTTCAGCGTAAAGCCCAACGGCACGCTCGAACAGCGCCATCAATGCACCGATTGATCGAGCATTAAGCGAATCCAGTGTGATCGTGATAGACTCTCGATCTGCGCGGTAAAGTGCGTCGCGTGTTCCGTAGAGAAAGGCGCTAAGATAATCGCCGGCGGTCATGCCGTTTCCGACATCAGCCGACTTGTCTGCGCGCGCCGCCTGCGCATGGATAAACGTCGTGAAGAAATCATTTCGACCTTCTTGTAGCTGTTGGACCAGCGCGTGCTGATCGGTCGTTCCCTTGTTCCCGAAAACCGTAAGACCTTCGTGAATGACAGCGCCGTCGCGGTCTGTTGCTTTACCTATCGATTCCATGACGAGTTGCTGTAGGTAGCGACTGAAAAGGAGCAGGCGGTCTCGGTAGGGCAGTATTACCATATTCTTCTTATTGCGAATTCTTGATGAATAGTGCCACATAAGTGCCAAAATCGCCGCCGGGTTGCTGGAAATATTCTCGTCGCGCGTTGACTTGTCACACATGCTCGCTCCTTCAAGCATTGCGTCCACGTCAATGCCCTGCAGCGCTGCTGGAAGAAGGCCAACCGCAGAGAAAACAGATGTTCGGCCTCCGACCCAATCCCAAATTGGGAATGTCTGGAGCCAGTTTTCGTTGGTGGCTTTTCGGTGAAGTTTGCTGTTCTCGCATGTGATGGCCACCGCATGTTTGGCGAATTCAAGCCCGGCGCGTTCATAAGCGGACGAGACTTCGATCATCGCGTTGTGGGTTTCGATTGTGCCGCCTGACTTGGAGACGACGATCGTAAGTGTTTCGTGGAGTGAGCCGTCTAACTCGCTGAGAATTTGATCGAATCCGTCTGGGTCGGTATTGTCGATGAAGCGAAGCAGCATCGATTCGCCTGATCCGCCTAGCGCATCATCGACAAACTGTGGGCCTAGCGCAGAGCCGCCGATTCCGATCACAAGCGCGATGTAAAACCCATCGGCCTTTTGCGGAATAACACGGCCGGCATGAACATCATCAGCAAATTCCTTGATGGCTTTTTGAGTTTGCTCGATCGACTCTTTGATCTCGGTCGTTGGCGCGAGTGCGGGGTTGCGCAGCCAATAATGGCCGACCATCCGGTCTTCATCCGGATTGGCTTTTCCACCTTTTTCCAGCGAATCCATAGCCTGAAGCGCTTGGGAAATGGGGCCAGTCATATCTGACAAATAGTTGTCGTTGAAGGCCATTCGGCTGATGTCCACGCGAAGGCCTATTGATTCTACGGTGCAAAGGTGATTCTGGTAACGTTGCCAAAGGTTGGTCATAGCCATTTTCCGATTGGTTGTATTGGAGCGTCCTTACTCTTCTGTTCCTCTTGATTCTGTCGGGGCAAGTGACTTGATTGCTTGATAGATTTTTTGCGATGCGAGCTGGATTTGTTCCCGCGTCGGTTTTGCGTTGTCGTCGTCGCCCAAATCTACCGGCGGGCCGAAGTGTACCGTCACGTTGTGTCGCGCCAATAAGCCGGGAAGAATGTTGTCATGATATTTCGTCCCGGCTATGAACGCCGGAATAACAGGTGTTCCGGTCTTGAGTGCCAGCATCGCTGCACCTTCCTTCGGCTCTACAATCTCGTCGGGCGGCGTGATTTTCCCCTCAATGAAAATACCCATTGCTTTACCTGCTCTGAGGTGTCGCATAGCCGCCTTCATTGAACCAGCGTCCCGACTGTTACGTTTTACCGGTATGCACTCCAATAGCTTAACGATAGACCGAACGATCGGCTGTGTTGCGTATTCCGCAGCAACCATAAACGATATGGAACGGTATGGAAGAGCAGCGCTCAATAGTGACGGGTCAGCAGAGCAAGTATGGTTCGAGACGATGATGACCGCCCCTTCCAAGGGGACTGTGCATCGGCCAACTCTTCGTAGTCTCCAATAGAATTTTGAAAAGAACTCGTTGAGGTTCTCTATCCATGTTAATGCAGGGCCACGCGCGCCTCGCTGCAATCGAATTCGCAAGACAGTAAATCCAGCGAAGAAAGTGAGAGCGACTACGGCGAGTAGGATCCAAGCGACCCATTGATCCACTCGTTTCCATTGTGGAATGCCGATACTTCCGGTCGCCAAGAGGAGTGCTGCGATGCAGGTCAGGTCTTTGACCCCGAAAACCCGGCCTCGAAATCGGTTCGCGACTGTTCTTTGAAGCAATGAGTTGAAGCTGGCCATGACAGCTACGGTGAAAAGCCCAGCGAAGAAGACGCCCACTGCGCCAATGCGTGCAGCGGTAGCGGGTGTTGTCGGGACCAGCGTCGAAATGGCGAACACGAGCAGTGCAGCGCCGAGGCCCACCAGACCCCATGTCATCGCGATTTCCGCGCGCAGTGCATCTCCGAACACGATAATGATGATAGCACCGAGGATGAGTCCGGCTCCCGGTATTGCGCGGAAGCTGCTCATCATGGTGTATGTGCCATGGTAAACATCTCGAACGACAGCTGGGATTACGCTGTTCACCAATGGCAGGCACAACCAAATGATCGCTGCCACGATCAATAGCTCTCGCACATGCCTGTGACACCATACATAGCGAAAGCCTGCACATACTTCAGATACGACGTTGCTCGATTGTACTGCACTGGCTTCGGCGCGTCGAAATTTCGGTGGACGAAGTAGTGCCAAAATAATTGCACTTACAACAAATGTTCCGGCATCGATTCTAAACGCCAGCATAGGCTCGTAATGGTCCGCGAGATATCCGCCAATGACTGCGGCTGCCATTGTTGCAATGAATCCAAGGCCGCTGATGAATCCGTTAGCGCGAATCAGTTGTGTCGGCTCAATGAGCGTAGGGAGCATCGCTGACCGAGCGGGCGAAAAGACCGCTGCAAACGCGCCAACAAGAAATAGAGGTAGAATCGGACCCCAGATTGAAAAGCTTTGCGACCATGTGATAAGACTCGCAAAGAAGAAGAGGATGGCGACACGCGCCAGGTCAGCCACGACCATCAATCCTCGGCGGGGCAATTTGTCTGCGAGCCATCCGGTGATCGGCGAGAACAGAAGAAAAGGCAGGAAGAAAACGAACGTCATCCGGGCGTAGAGCGGCGTTACGTCGACCTCCGGGCTGAGTGCGTTTTGCGTCTTTAGAATGGCCATTTCGGAAAGGTGATCGCCCATGGCGCTCACAGCGTAGGCAGCCAGCAGGAGAATGAAATTGCGATTTGCGAGAAGGTTTGAGGATTTGACTGGCTTGCTGTCCACGATTGCGCGGTTCTCCGGCTGTTGCGATCCGAGACGCACAAATCGAGATCATTGCGGCGTCATTTCAAGCCTTGGTGACTGTTGGTCATGTAGTATCGTACCCAACCGATTCTTCGTTGGACAGCGAGCATTTTGAGTCGCGGGGTAAGTGAGGTGCCGATAGTCAGCTTCCTGCAAGCTGCATATCGAGTGTTGTTTGCCTTTAGGCCTTGAAACACGAACGTAACGAGCGGCTAGTGTACCCCCTATTGCGCTGAGATAATCAAGTTGGACCAGCTTCCTTCTTCAGAATCGTCGACGGTCGTTGCATAATGCTGCCAGTTGTGGAAAATGATCTATTCTTTGCGGATGGAGGCGAACCTAGGTGATGTCCCTGGTGCGATCGGGCCTTTTGATGCTCGGCATCGATGGTTTTCGGATGTGCTGAGAAAGCCTGTTTTCGTCGCCGAGACGTTGTGGACAAGAGTGTAGATGGGGAACAACGTGTGATGTTTGAATCCTTGCGTGGTGGGCGAATGGTTGCCGTACTGACAAGCTGGTTTGTGTTTTCTGTAGGCGTGGTCATTGCGGGAGGCTCAGCGCCGAACGTCAGTTCTGCTTTGGACCCCTTTCCGACGTCCGTTGAAGGCCTTAAGGGCATTACGACGGATTCAGGTCTGAAGTATTGGGATATCAAGGTCGGAACGGGTTCTTCTCCGCCGCCAAATGCTTATGTGATCGTTCATTATTCGGGATGGCTCGACGACGGCACTTTGTTTGACAGTTCCGTTAAGCGAAACAAGACGGAGTCCTTTCGCCTCGATCAAGTCATGAAAGGGTGGGGCGAAGGCCTCTCGACCATGAAGCCCGGAGGTATTCGCCGGCTGGAGATTCCGTCGAAGATTGCTCTTGGCGAAAAGGGGCGCCCTCCTCTTATTCCTGAGAATGCCGATCTGATTTTTGAAGTGCAGTTGATTGAGATTCGACCACTCCCGACGCTAGGCGACGTATCGAAGCTAAAGCTTGTCGAGCTTAGCCGAGGGGTTAAGAAATGGACGCTTAAGCAAGGAAAGGGAAAGTCCCCGAATCACGCGTCCAAAGTCAACGCTCATTATTCACTTTGGCTTTCGGATGGCACATTTCTGGATAGCACCCTTCTTCGCAAAAAGCCCGAGGAATTCATAGTCACAGATATAACGGAGGGCTTAAGACGAGGCATTGTGACCATGAAGGAGGGCGGCAGGTGCCGGTTCGAAGTCCCTTACCTGGTGGCGTATGGTGAGGCTGGTCGCCTACCGCGGATTCCACCCAAGGCAGATTTGATTTATGAGATTGAACTAATCGAAGTCGTGACGACACCGCATGTTGTGCAGCAAGCGTCGGTTGATGGCATCAAGCCGATTGCCGACGGCTCGGGTTTGAAGTATTGGGATATGAAGGTGGGGGAAGGTAGGTCTCCGACTGATGGGTCGAAAGTTAAGGTGCACTATTCCGGCTGGCTTGCTGATGGCTATTTGTTTGATAGTTCGGTACAACGGAACGAGCCGATGTCGCTCGAGATGGTGGATGTAATTCCGGGTTGGCGGCTGGGATTGATGACAATGAAAGAAGGTGGATTTCGTCGACTGGAGATTCCTCCCGTTTTGGCGTACGGTGATGAAGGTAAGCTTCCTTCCGTTCCACCGGGTGCGAAGCTGACTTATGACATCCAGTTGATACAAGTAATTGATTAGGTAAGACTGACGGGCTTCGCCAATCGTGCGGGGAGCTGCGTCGAAAAGAAACTGTAGAAGGAGTTTTGTTATGCAAAGAGCTGTCTTGTTTACCTTGGGCTTGGTTGTAGTGGGATTCGTTGGGACAGTGCAAGCCGAGGATAAGAAAGATTCCGGACTCGTCGCCGTTTTCGACACGGACAAAGGCGAAATACAGGTGGAACTGTATCCGAATGAAGCACCTGTGACCGTTGCCAGTTTTGTGAATCTGGCTGACCGAGGTTACTACGATGGTCTGAAATTTCACCGCGTCATTGCCAAATTCATGATTCAAGGTGGCGATCCAACGGGAACCGGACGGGGTGGCCCCGGTTATAAGTTCAAGGATGAGTTCCACTCGTCACGCCGACATGATTCTGCTGGAATCCTTTCAATGGCGAATTCGGGCCCTGGAACCAACGGCAGTCAGTTCTTCATAACGCATAACCCGACGCCTCACCTTGACAATAGACATTCCGTCTTTGGAAAAGTGATTTCCGGGCAGAAAGTCGTCGACTCCATCGCGAAAGACGACGTCATGAAAACGATTCGCATCAAGGGCGATGTCAAAGGGTTTCTGGCCAAGCACAAAGAGCAGGTAGATAAGTGGAACGCGATTCTTGACAAGCAGTTTCCGCGCAAGAACAAGGGCAAATAGGGTGACGCCCTTCGGCGTGATGTCGGAGGCCCGTCTTGGCTCTTTTTTGTGCCATTGGTTAGTCGTTTTTGGCCCTGTTGGGCTAAGAAGTCAACACGAGAGGATCGACCGAAATGAGTGACTTGTTTGCTGCAATAGAAACGACAAAAGGGGCGGTTCGTATTGCTCTATGTCCCAACGAAGCCCCCAAGACTGTCGCAAATTTTGTGAACCTTGCGCAGCGTGGCTATTACGACGGTTTGAAGTTTCACCGTGTCATTCCTGATTTTATGGTTCAGGGAGGCGACCCAACCGGCACCGGCACGAGTGGGCCGGGGTATCAATTTGAAGATGAGTTTCATCCAAGTCTCAAGCACGATACTCCAGGGACGTTGTCGATGGCGAATTCAGGCCCCGCATCCAACGGCAGCCAGTTTTTCATCACGCACGGCGAGACGTCGTGGTTGGACGGCAAGCATTCTGTTTTTGGCAAGGTCGCGTCAGGACAGGATGTGGTTGACGCTACGAGTCAAGGCGATGTCATGACAAGCGTGCGGGTCGAGGGTGACGTGGAAACGTTCTTGAAAGAGCAAGACGACGTTGTTGCAGAATGGAACGCGATTCTCGATAAAAAATTTCCCAGAAAGTAACGCCCGTTCCGTTTTGCCTGGATATTGGCTAGGCGTTTGAACTGGTTGTGGTCGCAAAGCTCGATCAAATTGGGTGAAGCTGAATTTTCTGTTTGTTCTTGATTCTCATATTTACGAAGTTGCCGCAAAGAAGGGTGATACACATGATTCGTCGTATTCCAGCTTGTCATGCCGTCTTGTTGTTTGTGGTCATTGCTAACATATCCGTAGCTCGGGGTGATAGCACAGATGTTGATTCGTCCTTGCTCCCACGCGTGAAAATTGAGACCACGAAAGGGGATTTTGTGCTTGAGCTGAACGCGTCCGAAGCACCCCTGACTGTGATGAACTTCGTAGAATATGTTAAGAAGGGACATTATGATGGCCTGGTTTTTCACCGTGTTCTTCCTGGATCGCTGATTCAGGGGGGAGCCTTCCTTCCGAATATGACTCCACGCACGCACGACATGCACGATGGAATCGGAAACGAATGGAAGGATAATCTGTCCAACGTTCGATCGTCGGTATCCATTTTTCGCAACATCCTGAAACCCAAGACGACCCAGGCTGAGTTTTTTATCAATGTCGCCCACAACATCAACTTCGATGAGTTCGAAGGCGGGCGGTATTCAGTATTCGGCAGAGTCGCAGAGGGGATGGACGTCGTTGACCAGATTAGTGAAGTGGAAGTGGCGTCGCATCCGTCCTATGCGGCGGGTCGGCTTGCTGTCGTTCCCGTTGAGCCTGTGATTATAAAAACCGCACGCTTGATTTCAGATTTCGATGCTGAAACAGTCAAGGCGGTCATTCGCAAGCATGAGCAGGATGCGTTGCAAGAGGATAGGCAACAAAGACTCGCTTGGATGAAAGACAAACGCGAAACCATTGCTCGATTCGAAAAGGATTGTGGCCGCGCCATGACTGTTACTGAGTCGAATTTGATGTACTGCGATGTGAAAGTTGGGCGCGGAGCGATGCCCGGTATTACCGATCGAGTCATCATGAATTTTCGTGGTACCCTTATGGATGGCAAGGTAGTCGATGATACATTCGAACAAGATATGCCTCCGACGAAACGCGTTAGCGGCCTCATCGAAGGCATGAAGGAAGCTGTCATGGGGATGTCAGAAGGCGGCATTCGACGAGCCATCGTTCCTGCCGACTTGGCTTTTGGCGAAGAAGGAATGCCCGGTTTTATACCGAAAAATGCTGATCTCGCTTTCGAAATTGAGCTTTTCGAAGTAAGAGTGGCGACGGATTAACCTTGCAAATGAGGGCTTGCGGGTGAACGTGATCCCCATCAAGTCCTTTGCCGGTGGACACACATGATCGAGCACCGAAGTCACTCGCGCACAATATCGGCTGGCAAACCGTGCATCGAAGAGGCGAAATGTAGCAATCGCGTTCGGCTTGCCAGGGAATTTCGTTTTGAAGCCGCCCACCGTTTGCCAAATGTCCCTGAGGGGCACAAATGTGCACGTCTGCATGGGCATAGCTTTCGGGTTGATTTGGTCTGTGAAGGGGAAGTTGAGTCTCATGAAGGCTGGCTCGTGGATTTTGCAGAAATAAAGCGAGCGTTTTCACCGTTGCTAGAGCAGCTGGACCATCGTTACCTGAATGATGTGGAAGGCTTGGATAATCCGACGGCTGAAAATCTTGCGAAGTGGATTTGGATACGACTAAAACCCGCGCTCCCCTTGCTCGCAGAAGTGATCGTGGCGGAAACATGCACCGCTCGTTGCGAGTATAGAGGTTGAGGGATCCGATCCAATAAAGGAATGACTCATTCGGCAGGCAACATTGTGTTCCTGCCTTAGTTGTATGGCCATTGAGAGGAGCACATAGATGAAACGACATATTGCTAGCACATTGGTTGTTGTAGCATTGGTTGGATTTGTGGGATCAGCGTTCGGCTGTCCGAAGGAATGCGGCAGTAAGAAAAATGTCAAGCTTACCGCGGACGAATCAGTGAAGGTGGTCAAAGCGTCCGACGGCAAGGCCGTGGACGCTGTGATTGCGTCCTTACCAAAAATGCAATACCGAGTTGGATCGGAAACGACCTGCTGTTCCATGACTGCCAAGATGATGGCCAAAAAATCCGGCAAAGCGATGGAATTTGTTGTTGGCGACGATGCATTCGCTGACCGGAACAAAGCCGCCGTAAAACTTGTGAGCCTGCTTGAGAAAGAGCTTGAATCCATGCAGGCGATGCAATTTGCCGTCGGCAGCGATTGCGTTCGTTGCCCCATGACGGCTAAGAGAATAGCCAAGAAGCAAAATTCCAAGGTCGCTTATCGCGTTGGCGGTGTAGATTTTCAGGACAAGGTCCAGGCTGAGGAGGCTGTGAAGCTTGCATCCGCAGCTGCGGGCGACGTCAAAATGTCATACAAAGTGGCGGACAAATCGTTTTGCTGCGATAAGATGGCGGGCGCGCATGTGAAAAAGACCGGAAAGAAAATGCGTTTTGTTGTTGGCGATGACGAAGTGGAAGGTGCTGACGACGCGAAGATTGCTCTTGTAAGTGCGAAGATTCGCCGCGTTGTGGAAGCGGTATCGTCGGTTAGTTCCTAGAGCAACCTCTGATCTACTGCGGCGTTCGGATGCACTTTCTTCCCGCTGAATGGGGCGATTCGCTGCTATAACCCCGATAACTCAATAATCACCTGTCCAGAGCGCCCGATGCCGATTGGCTTCGGGCGTTTTTTGTTGCTGTTCATCGCCTTCAGTTCGATGAAATGAAGTGGAGAGGGAGGTCGTTGATTTCAGGTTCCGCCCTATAAGGGATTGCGTGGTGATATGCTTACGTTCCGCAAACGAGTCGCCGACATTCACTCTGTATGGACCCGTTATGCGCCCAACCAAGTTGCGATTCCTTCCTGGCCAACGTGCCGGAAATTCTGCAAGACCTCGATGATCGAGCCAGCCTGGCGGAGAAGGAATCGGCCAACCATAGAAAGAAGGATCGTCGAAAATTCCGCGTGGATTGCGATGTTCGTTATCAAATCCCGAGATGTGAAGCTGTCTTGAATGCGAAAGGGGTGACGCGAGATATCTCGCCCGATGGGATAGGCTTTGTTGCTGCGCAACAGCTTCCACGCCATTCTTCCGTTGTCGTGTCGGTGTCGCTTCCGGATGGCAGGATAAAAAACCTGCCGGGTACGGTGGTTCACACTCGCCGAGTTCGTCGAGACCGCTATCTTGTCGGTGTGCGGTTCGGGCACGTTGATGTTGCAAAAATCATGCAGCCTGATTCGGTGCAAAGTTCTGGCACCGTCGCAAACGCCCCTGATGATATAACCAGCAAGGAATCATTGTCGCCGCAGGAACGAGCCATAAAGTTTTTGAGGATTACGGCGGGGTCGTCTCTGATGTCGCAAGAGACAGTGATGAAAGTTGTTCGACACTCCGCCTCGTCGGATCAGCGAGTCCGCCATGCTACGATCCCTGCTCTCTTGCAAATTGGCGGTCGTGACGGAAGAATGACCCTCATAAATCTCTTGAATGATGTCAACGCATCGATTCAAGGCGAGGCGGCGGAAGCGCTAGGGTTGTTGCAGGCAAAGGAGGCGATCGATCCGTTGCGCGGGCTGGTTGGAAGCGACAACGATGAATTAGCGATTCGGGCTGCGGAGGCGTTGTTTGCCCTTGGGGACAAAGTGGGCCGGCGCGTGGCGGTGAATCTTGTCCAGCGCGACATAGACCTTAACCGTCGTGCGGCGCGATTGCTGGGGCAAATCGATGGCCATACGTTTAGACCCAATGACGAGGGTGTTGCGAAAGCTCGAAAATACTTGGCGACAACAGGGGAAGGCAAACGCTCGGGGATTCTCGGCCTGTTTCGGCGATAGGCTCTGCAGTATCGGGGTTTGTCACGAAGCAGAGATGACTATCGAACTGCGCACCACAACCCAAAAAAAGCTGAGCCCGGCGTGCTCATTCGAGCTTGACCGGGCTCCATAACAAAGCTGCTATTCCCCACCGTTTGTATATTGAAACGTATCACAAAATCACGAAGATGCAACAAAAATATCTGCCCGCCAAGGTGAATAAGAATCTTCCCTCATAAGGCGGCTGTCGGGCCACAAAACACAACATCTACGGCGTGGTGATTCAGCAGTCCGGCGCTGATCGGTTTGTTACTTGGAATCCAAATCCTCCAATTCGGCTATGACGGCGGCAGTCAACTCAACAGCTTCTCTTGGCGATTCCGCGTCCAGCAATTGCAGGCGGCGCTTGTAAACATCATACGATTCGCCCAAATCAAATTGTAAGGCGATGACGGTCTTCTTGTAATGCAGAGCGAAGTCCACTTCGGAGCGCGTGCCGAGCTTGCCGGGGCAGGCGATGACTACGTCGCTCGATAGCACATTGATGACGTTCCGCGCTTCGCCGATCCCGGTACAGATTGCGATGTCAAGATGAGGCGATGAACGCCGAGCGGTTTTGTCGGGAAGGATGCCGATCACTGCTCCGCCTGCAAGGTGTGCGCCTTCCGCAGATGCTGCCATGACTCCGGCATTCCTGCCGCCGTTGAGAAGAATCCACCCTTGTTGAGCAATGCGCTCACCCAATTCTCGCGCGAGTTCGTAGACGTCCGCACTTGCTTTCGATCCCCCCATGACGCCAATGATCGGCTTGCGCATTGTCTTCTTCCTTATTACCGCCCGATTCGCTGATTGCCGCGTTTCGGTTACGGGCCGCCCAACGGTTACCGCTTAGGCGTCTTATAGGGTACTAGGTGCGAAAGCGATATTGCCAATCGCATCGGAAGTGCGCTCTCCTCAACGTCTATGAGCGAATCTGACCCATTGCAGACGTTTTCTCGACCCTTGATTGGTCATGGGTCAAGTCGCGGCGATATTATAGGACGCAATTTGCTCCCTAACCGATTGAGCTGGCGTCAGTCTTTCAACGCGAGGCCGGGATTTCTGGTCAAAATGGTGACAGAAGGCAAGGAGGTTTGTAATGAATGCTCAACGCGAATTCAATAGTCGTTGGTTCAGTGGGTTGGCTCTCGCATGCGTCGCAGCTGCATGGTTCGCAATGCCGCAGACAGTTCGAGCGAGCGATTGGAGCGTAGCCGTTTCGCTCGGGCATGATTCGACGACGTATTGTCGAGATGAAGGCCGGCAGGTTTGGATCGGACCTGAATATGGCTATCGTCAGGTACTTTTTGAAGTTCCCGCTGAGATCGTGACGGAGAAGGTTCCACAGTATGGCTCTTGTGGCAATATCATCGGCTATCGATACGTTGATCGCGTGGTCAGGCCTGCACGCAGGGAAGATCGAACGGAGCGGTTTGTCGTTCGAGCAGGTTTCTACGAGACCGTGTACGACAGGGTTTGCACGCCGGATTCGCATCACGGCATTGTGTACCGATCAACTCACGAAGTGCCGGCAATAAGGCATTTTGTGAAGGATCGACACGCGAAGCATCATCGCAAACATCATCGCGTTTTGAAGCGTGGACTAAAACGACTAAATCGTCACGCTCAGCGTGCTCGCCACTTAGGTCATCGGCTTGGTCATCGCCGACACCGATAGAATGCGGCACGAAGGATCGAAACAAGAGCACCTCGGGTTTTTACTCGGGGTGCTTTTTTCGATGGCAGCGATTCGATGTTGGTTGCATCCCACGGAAAGTGGGACTATTTTCCCACGAAACATGAAACTTGCGGGATTTGATTGGGCAGATAGGCTGGTAGGGTCGATTGGATTGATTTGTTCTGTAAAGCGAAAAGGAAGGATATTTCCGATGTCAGGACAAGAACCGAGCTCATTTAATTTCTGGTGGCCAACATCCGAGACTGGCAAAAAGGTGATGTTCTATGGCATGTACCTCATCGGTTTTCTGCTCTTCATCAAAGGTTGTGACGATGAAAACTTGGGAAGCAAATTTCGTTTTGGTGTCGAAAATGGAGTTGAGAGTGTAATCAGCATTCTATTCTTTCACGTCGCCTTGGGCGTTGTTGGATGGTATTTCATCATCAATTTTAGTCGGCTTGCATATACACATATCAATGACACCGAAACAATGAAAGAAATGAAGGAGACGCGACATGAGAAAGCGGAGTTAGAAGCGTTACGCCGAAGGAAAGAGATAAAGAAACTAAAAGAAGAACTTGGTGACGACATTAATGATGAAGCAAATTCCTAGGCAGAGGTGTCATTCCTTGTCTTCCAATTTGCAAGTCTCATGCAATCTTCGCACTTCCTCGGCAAGCTCATCGGATTTTAGCTCGTCCGGCAGAGCATTTTGAAATCTGTCGATGGGTTTTAGAAATTCTCTTATAATCTCTTGCTCATGCCAATCCAGTTTCGATTGATCCACTCTTGCCCAAGTGATATGCGAGAGTCGCTGACTTAGGATTTGATAGAAACTCGATTTTCCGGTCCCCATTTTCTTTGGCTCGTCCTTGCTCCAATGAACTCCTTCCTCAAACCTTGGAACGATGATGTTCCAATCGGGTCCAACAAGTTCTGTCGCATGTATAGTGTCCTTATGGTTTTTGTTACGAAAGAGGAATTCATAGAGATTGCGAACCGCAAGCAGGAAGCTATGAATGAGCGAGTTGTGAACCACCCAAGGTTGTTTAGAATCAGGCTCGCGGCTAAAGTATTCTGCTGTACGACTTAGCATTTTGACTTCATATTTAAGCCGATCAATTGCATCTTGTTTCTGCTGAAGACTTCTTTTAGCTGTCATCATGTGGTTCTCGTTGGAATCCAAATTTCCTCCGCAAACTTGATACATGCTAGTTAGCCAACGGTCAAGTTCCTGACCAACCGAATCTTATTTGTCACCAAAGTACCGCAAGATTGCTTTAGAAGGACGCTTACCGTTTCTTTCCGCGAATGTTTGCGATTCACCGCTACGCTTGTTTGTTTTGGGCTACAGTCTGCGAAAAATGTTGACTTCTTATTGGCACTGATGGCGGTTGCTGTGCCCTTGCACATTGGCGCGGCGGTAGTTCCAAAACCAGCGACAATTCTTTTCCTCGGGTTTGGAGCAATAGTTGTTCTTGCAGCGTGCAAGCGCAAGGAAGAGGCGCCTTACTGTTACTCGCGCGCTTGATTACCAATGTTAAGATGGCCTACGCTCACCGCGCATTTGATTACGATCGGTCTTCGCTACGTCTTTGGAATACACAGACAGCTTGTTGTGATGGGTGCGTCTGCACGTTTCCACGCCTCGTTGAATTGCTTGCGCACCTTTGATGCTTCGGTGTCCTTACCCTGACCTTCGAGCGATCGTGTGAGGCCATACAGCGACCAGCCGTTGTTCGGCCATTTTTGAAGGTCCGCTCGGTATACGCGCTCCGCGTCGGCAAACCGCCCGTCTTTGAGGAGTACAGCGCCAAGTGTATGGCGAGTCGGTTGAATCCACTCCGGCGGTTCCATGTACACCAGCGAGTCTTCGATTTCTACGCCCTTCTCCAGCTCGTAGACAGCACGCTTTAGATCGCCCTTTTGCAAAGCAATTTCGCCGGTGACAAGGTGGTCTGCAATGGCCAAGACCTTTCGTGCCATGTTGATGACCATGACCTGATCTTCCGGAATCCGATTCATCGCACGACGAAACGCCTCTTGTTCCAACTCGGCGCTAACGAAATCCTTCTTCGCGGCGAAGGCGATGGCCCGATTGGCTCGCCACACAGCTGTGGAGATCGGGAGGAAGGGGGCTGGCGGCCCCTCGGCAAGAATATCATCCCACTTGCCGAAGCGTTTTTGTACATCGTACGCAGCACATATCATGTAATCGAGAAAGCCCGCGAATTCACGGAGCGAGGTGTCCGGCACGTCCTCCAGAATCGATCGAGCCGCTTTCATAGCTTCTCGCTCTCGGCCACTCATCATCGCGGCGAAGACCAACATGTGAGAGTTGTGCGACATATAAAGATGCTGAAACCGCTGCGGCGGTGCGATGCGACGGTATCGGTTGTCCGATCGCATGGCTTTCTTGTTTTGAACGATTGCCTCATGCCATTGTCCGACAAGGACATCGATATGCGAAGGCATGTGCAGCAAGTGCCCGCTCGCCGGCACCATATCACGCAGACGATCCGCCGCTGGCAAAGCTCGCCTTGGATTGTCGCTCGGCTCGACGGCATGGATGTAGTAATGGTTGGCTCCAGGGTTGTTCGGATCGATCGCCAACACCTCTTCGAGCAGCGTGACAACTTTCTCCGTGCCCTCGCGAGGCTTGCGGTCCTGGGAGTAAAGGTTCCACGGGTTGAGGTCCATCAGCGATTCGGCGTAA
>JAJDEA010000122.1 GCA_029260035.1 Phycisphaerae bacterium | reverse complement strand
ACTTGTGAGGAAAGCATATGCAAAACTCAATTTCTCCGTACAAATTTTCATTATTTCTGCTTCTCGTCGCTCTTATTGCCGCCGTTGGACCGGCCATCTCCAGTGAGCAACCGACACGCGTCAGCGGTCCGCATTTGCATGATAATCTATCGATCTATTTTGTTCACGGACCTTCAGTTGAAGGCCCAGTGCCCCTCACTCTTGAGGAAGCGATGAAGACGGGTGGTATTCGCGTGCATGAAACCGGCAGTGTCCAACAACTCTTCGTCGAAAACCTATCGGACAAAGAAATTTTTATTCAAGCCGGAGACATCGTGAAGGGCGGCAAGCAGGACCGCGTTCTGACAATGAGCATCGTTTTGCCACCGAAACCTGGCCGAGTTTAAATCGCAGCCTATTGTGTGGAAGCTGGTCGCTGGTCGGGCCGAGGAACAGAAAGCACCAAGCAATTTGCTAGTTCTAGTAGATCAGTTCCCTCTCGTAAACTGAAGCTGGCATTGAGGGCTCCCATCATAGATCAGCGGCTCGAGACCGTCCCCGGTTATGGATCGTCCTTGACCGTGGCACCGAGACGTATCCAGTCAAACCAGCAACAAGTTTGGGCACGTGTCGCTGAAAGCCAAACCAACTTGTCGAAGAATGTTGGCGATAAAGTTGCCGCAGTACATTCACCAAGCAGTCTTCAATTGGCGCTTGAAAACAAGAAACTGCGGAAAATCGTGACGAAATACATCCGTGCTCTTGAAGGAACGGCAGGCAAACAAAACGACATCATTGGCTTTGCTTTTGCAATCAACGGGAAGCTCAACAGTGCGGACGTTTACCCCTCGAATGGATTGTTTCGAAAAATGTGGACTAAACTTCTCAGGGCAAGCGTCACGGAAGCGATTGCGGAAAGACACAACAGAAATAAGGAAACAGCCCCAACACCAGCTCAAATAAGTACGTTCATCGATCGAAAAGGCAGAGAAAAAATCAGCAAAACGAAACTTGTATCTGGGCAGTGGCTTGAAACACGCAAAGCTGATGATGTTATCTCGTTTGTCTCTCGGCGGAAAAACGGTCGAACCATTCACCTCAATTTGCTTGCGAACGACTGATTTCATTTCGTCGCGCCACAGCGAGCGATGTCGGAAGTGCGCCGCCGCCTGGCGCCCTTTCTGCGACATAACCTACCTAGCGACCAGGTGAAGAATTTGACAGACGTGGCAACGGACGAACTAAGCCACCATCTCGATGATTTTTTCCAGTGTATACGCCAAGCAATTGATGAAGATCAATTCAGGCCAAGAACTCCAGCGTTAAAATCCACCCTCATTCAAAAGGGTCCCAAAAGGAGCCCACGCCCAACGAACCACAAGGAGATTGTACAATGACCAGTTTTCTTCCAGATCTTTGGGGGAAAGACCACAAACTCCCCACTTCCTTTGAAACGCTGCATGATGAAATCGACCGCGTGTTCGATCAATTTCGTCACGAATTCAAACTTCCTGCCCTGTTTCAAAAAGAAGGCAATGGCACCTTGATTGCGTTGTCGCCGCGCATCGAAGTTATCGAAACAGACAAAACTCTGGTGGTCTCCGCTGAACTGCCAGGCGTTGCGGAAAAAGATATCGATGTCTCTGCGACTGAGAACGTTCTGACCATCAAAGCCGAAAAGAAAATGGAGAAGAAAGACGAAAAAGACAATGTCTTCGTCTCCGAGCGCTCCTACGGCATGTTCCAACGCTCCATGCCGCTGAATTTTGAAATCGACCCCAATACGGTCGATGCTAATTTCGCCAACGGCGTTTTGAAGGTCACGCTTCCAAAACCACCGGAAGCGCAACAGAAAACGAAAAAGATTGCGGTTAAAACTACCCACTAAGACCTAGTCCCGAACAAGCGATCGAAGAGGACAAACTGACGCAACTCGCACAACTCCATCGCCAGAACCTTGGCTTTAGGACTTCTGCCGATGGATTCCGGTCGGCCCCATCAGCAGAAGACAGGGGTTCACCCAGCATGTTGCGTCAGGGCGGCTATCGGGTTGAAACCAGATTGAGGATACGATGACAACGAACGTTGGTGCCTACGACCGAGTCATAAGAGTTGTAATTGGAAGCGTCCTAATTGGAATAGCGAGTTATGGCTCCGGTTTGCCCTTCATCACACTGGCTTGTATTGGCATTATCCCATTCGCAACCGGGGTCTTGGGTTGGTGCCCGGTCTATAAAATTCTCGGCATCAATACTGTCAAAGAATATTGATGCAACGACGAGGATAGATTGCAAATTGTGAGCTTAGACAACGCGCGCCCACCAGCACCATATGGAACCACGAGCGTCATAAATTAGGTCGAAGAAGCCACAAACGGCCACTGGTTTGCGTGGCGTGGTCGCACGGTCGCCGGTGATGTGCCCATGCCAAGTTCACTGAGTGCGGCGCGATACGAAAGCAGATTGCCTTTCACGCCAGCGATTGGACAAAAGCCTTGTAACTTGAGCAGCTTTCGAATTGGCTTCAAGGTAACTCACTTATTTCGTCGCGTGCGCACCAGAAACTCCAAGACCTCACCTTCACAATCAACGGCGTGCAACAGGTCTATGCTTTTGCCGCTGATCGAGACGAAGATCTCATCTAGATGCCCGCGTATCGGCACGAGGATTCGTGTTTCTCAGCGCTTGGCAAAGGCAAGGACGTACTTCACCGACCAGCGTCGCAAAGTTTCATACGATACATCAATGCAGCATTGGCCCACCATTTCCTCGGCGTCCCGCAGTCTCAGATGAAATCGGGAGTACTGCCAGACGACCTGCTGAATCACATCGATTGGAAAACGGTAGCGTCGAAAAGAAGGGCGCTCATCGGATATCTATAGCACCTGGATCCAGCTGGTTAGCTGAATTAATGTGACAACACCCGCAGCAGGATAGACAATGCTGTCGATATGTAATTGTAGCGCGGAACGTATTGGTTGCTGATGAAATTGAGACGCGCAGTTTCCTCGCCGATCCGCATTATGCAGGCCTCGATCGCGCTTGCTTGGCTTCAGCGATGGCGACTGCTGATAATTCAAGCGGTTTTCATGATCGCAAGTTGGGGGCTGCTCTCGCCGCTCGCGGGAACCGCAGTGCATACAGCTGTGCTTTTATCCGGTAGGCCGGCTCTTACAGATGTGGACATCGCGAGATTTTTACTCTCACCTGTGGGTTTCCTTGCAGGGCTTGTGGCCGCAAGCGCACTGATCGTGATTAGTGTGCAGCAGATCGCAGTCATAATGGCGATCAGCCATATAGAGCGCCGATCTCACCACGAAAATCTACTGGGGGCCATCAATTTCACCTTCCGCCGTGCACCGCGGCTGATGGTCTTCGCAGTACTATTGCTTTTGCGACTTCTGGCAATCTGCCTTCCGTCCCTGGCCCTCGCTTGGTGGATCGTCGCGCCTCTGCTCGCGACGGCTGACATTAATTACTACCTTGCTCACCAGCCACCTGAAGCAGTGCAGGCGGCGTTCTGGCTTGGCCTTTTGGCCTTAGCGGTTACAAGTGTATTGCTAAACCGGCTCGCAGCCTGGTTGCTGGCACCAGCTCTAGTGCTATTCGGCGGCATACGCCCTCACCACGCGTTCGCCCAGAGTGCAGAGCGAACGAGCGGAGCGCGCCTCACACTTTCTCTATCGCTATTGCTTGCTGGACTAGCCGCGCTGGCGATCGGGGCGCTCTTCTTCGTTTTAGCCAGCGAGACCGTGCGGCTCACAGTCGTGCTAGCTGGCACCAACCTCGGTGCAATATCTATGGCGGTTCTGACAGGGAGTGCCCTCTGGCTGTTAGCTAGCACTGCAGCTGGGGCCGCGCTTAGCGGCGTTCTCGCCGCTTTCATGACGCGCGTCCTACTCGAAAGCGAAACGGACGCGATCAACGA
>JAJDEA010000121.1 GCA_029260035.1 Phycisphaerae bacterium | reverse complement strand
GAACGTTCTTCGTTTTTGTGCGTTGCTCAAGGAACGCAAGCTCGGCATCAGTTGGACTGCCTTCGTTCGTACGGATTGTTTCAGCGAAGAAATGGCCGTTGCTCTTAAGGCGGGCGGGTGTCATCAGGTGATGTTCGGCGTCGAGAGCGGCGACGACCAAATCCTCGAAAATATTCAAAAACCCATCGACAAAGAGCGGACCCGTGAAGCTGTCGCATTAGCGAAACGTGTAGGCTTGGAAGTTCGGGCGACGTTCATGTTTGGGAACCCAGGCGAGACCGTCGAGACGATGCGGCGCACCGTCGATTATGCGCTCGAACTCGACCCGGACTTGGCTCTATTCAATATCACAACCCCATATCCCGGCACCAAGATGTTCGCGTGGGCGAAAGAGAATGGGTATCTCGATACGGAAGATTGGGGCGACTACGAATTGAGTGGCACAATCATGTCGCTTCCAACCGTTTCACAGGAGAGAATCAAGATCGAATACGATCGCGCCCACAAGCTGTTCTACAATCGCCCGATCATGTTTTGGCGACGGCTGAAGAAGATGCGTAGCTTGGGGCATTTTACTGACAACATCCACGCTTTCTTCTACATTGTGCTTCGCCGAAAGGTCGGCAAACGCGGAAGCTATCGCCACGAATGGATCGAAAACGTCAAAGAGGATTTCTGGAACACGCCCCTGGATGATCCGATTCTTGGCGGCAGACTGATTCGAACGAACGAAGTGGCGAAATTGGACGTGCTGCCTTCTCCCGACATGCTTTCGAACAAAGAATCGATCGAACTGCCAGTTTTGTGACCTGTTCGACGGGCTGTTGCAGAAAGGTCTGAAAGTCGTTGGGTTACGCGGTCGAATGGCCTGAAAGCGCCGGTGTCCTATGCGATGATGCTGTTTCAGCAAGCACGCCGCAATGGGCTTTCACGCTACGAGCCAGAGCGGAAATGTTGTAGCCTCCTTCCAGCAGGCTAACCAGCGATCCGTTTGTATACGGCTCGATGACTTCAAGAAGCACCTGTGTCATCTTCTTGAAATCTGTTTCGTCCAACGGCATCTTAGATTGTGGGTCCTGGTGGTGAGCGTCGAAACCCGCTGCCAGAAACACCGCTTGAGGCTTGAAGCGAGCGACGACCTGTTGCATCACCGAAGAGAACATCTGGTGGTAGTCCTTAGCCGTTGTGTTGAGCGGAAGTGGAACGTTGCGATTAAAACCCTCTCCCTCGCCTCGACCGATTAGTGTTGTTTTCCCCGTTTCGGGGAATAGGTTTTCCTGATGAAATGACAAGGTGAAGACGGTCGGATCATCCCAGAATATTTCCTGCGTGCCATTGCCCGGATCATTATCCCAGTCAACTATCAAGACGCGATCGACGCCGTGTCGTTTTTGCGCATATCTGGCGGCGACGGCAATGTTATTGAATACGCAGAATCCCATTCCGCGAATCGCGTTGGCGTGATGGCCGGGAGGCCTGGTTGCACAAAACGCTCGCAAGCTCTTACCCGTCTGTACATGGCCTACGGCTGAGCAGGCCAGGCTCACGCTTCGCAGCGACTGGTCGAAGAGATCGTGCGTGACACGGGTGTCTCCAGCGTCAAGAAACCGGCGCTTTTTGTGAAAGGCCTGGCGTACTTCAGATACATAGTCGGGGGAGTGAGCTAGCTCGAGTGTATCTGAGTCCATCTGCTTTACAGCAGGGAAAACGACGCCCTCATTTTTATCGAAAATAAACTCCGGAGCGAGCGCCCGTATTCTTTCGGGCTTCTCGGGGCACATAGGCCCGGTATCCCGTTGAGTGAGCGCTTCGTCCCAGAAATAAGCAAGGCTATTGGATGGCCGCGTGTGTATTGGCATTTTGTCGCAATCGATAATTCGTTTGTTGAATGGAGGACGTCAGCTTTTCAGTTAATGCGGTCAGAGAAGTTGCGGCTCCATCTCTAATGGCAATTTCTTCGTGTTTGAAGTTTCGTCCCTGGCGGTACGATCCGTTAAACCCAACCTCTTCAAGAATCTGTTCCATCGCCGGGTGGGCAGCTAAGCAACTGACGGAGTACAGGCAGTGTCCGTAGTCTGACAAGAGTTGCACTAGCGCCGAGAGCACCAGCAAACGTCCAACACCAAAGCCTCGCATGTTCTTGTCAGTTACGACGAGATCAATACGCCCGTATCGATTCGCGGCACCTTTTTTTTGCCGGTTAGCACTCACGACGAAGGAAGCCATGCCTACAGCTTCGCCCGCGATGTCGATTACGACGCAAGCATGGAACGTGTTGTCGCCCAGCGACGAGTCATCGACGCAGCTAGACAGCGTAGGCTCCAGGCTTCGGAAGTGTCTGTAGCTCTTACTATCGCCTGCACTGATTGTCATCGCGGGATAATGATCGAATAGCTCAACCAAAGGCTGAGCGATGGTGAAGTCTGACAAAGCTTCCATGGGCTTATCATCGGCCAATTGGACGACAGCAATTGTGGAACCTCCAATCTGTCGCCTTGTCGCGCGCCGGGGTCCGAACTCTGAGTTGTTCAGAATATGTTGGGCCGATAACCGCTGCCGTGACTAAGTCTATGAGGGTATCGCAATGAATTTGGAGTGTTACTCAGAGCTGCCGAACAGCGCAATGTTGAATTGTCGCCAGGTGACACTCCATGGAAGGCCAAATGCGTCGAGGATGCGGGCGATGAATCCTTGAAACGACTCCATTAAGCCGTCGACCTGGAAGAAGAGCAGATACAGTATGAATAATCCTGCCCAGCTTGTACGGCGAATCTTCTCTTCAAGCTCGTTAGGGAGATAGGGGGCGATAATGCCGAAGCCGTCCAAAGGCGGGATAGGGAGCAGGTTGAAGAAAACGGAGAAAAGCTGCAAGACGGTCAGCGCGCCGAGTAGTGTGACCCAGCTGGGCTGGCGGAAGGAATCAGGATCGATCAAACCAGTAGATGGGTGAATTACAGCAACCAGAATCAAGAACAGAATGAAGTTGGAGACAGGCCCCGCCAATGAGACCAACGACGACCAGTGCTTACTGCGAAGCAAACTCCTGTTGACCATTACAGACCCTCCTGGCAAGGGTACGCCGCCCATGACGAGAAATAGGCAGGGGAGCATAATCGACGTCACGGGGTCGATATAGGAGAGCGGGTCGAAGCTTGGTAGTTTTCGGCTGCGAGCGGATTTGTAGCTGCCCCAATGACCGACAAGCGCGTGGGCAAATTCGTGTATCCACACGGAGAATATCCAGGCGATGAGCACGGCGCCGAAAATCGGTGTGAATTGTACGACAGCTAGCATTCGGTTAAGTCTATCGTCTGGCCCTGGCGAAAAAACTCTGACGCCATCTCCTCGTCACGGGGTACTGGATTCCAGTTTGCTCAGCCAATCCTTCGCCCGCTGATTGGCGGAGTCTTTCTGCAAAACTTCTTCTAAAGCGATAATCGCTTCGTCGGTTCGGCCGACCGCAGCCAGCGCGATGGCGTATTTTTCTAATAGCATGACAGGCGGGTTTGACTCGAACGCCTCGATGCCCTGTGCCAAAATGTCTAATTCGTCATAGAGCGTACGTTTGCGCCCATATTCTGCATGATCGTGAATAGCCTGTGCGAGTGAAACGTATCTCTGACCTTTCTGGGTTGCAAGGGGATCGTTAACCGCATCTTGCAGGATTCGGATCAGGACTTTATGGAACCTGATAAGCTCGTCGAGTTGGCGCCGCAACGGGAATTGTTGACCGATCGATTCCTTCTCGGTGGTCAACGCCTGATCCATTTCATCAATGGCTTCGTCCCAGTTTCGCTGAATCTGGTGCAATTGAGCCAGCAAGACTCGATTCGCTGGGCTTGGGGCAACGCGAATCGCCTGGATCGCAAGAGTCGTTGCTTCCTTGAGCTTGCCAAGTTTTTGCATGCATTGAGCCAAGCCTATGAGTGTCCGCGGTTCATTTGGCTTTAGCGAACCCGCTTCTCGATAGCTAGCGCTCGCGAGTTGAGGGAACCCAGAGACGAGGAGGTTACCCAGCAAGAGATGAGCACGCCATTCGCTTCGGCCAGTCGGCGACTCGACAAATCTGCGAAGCAACATAACGGCGTCGCCCAGGTTTCCATTTACGGCTAGTTTCTTTGCACGAAAAAAAGGCAGCCAGGAATTCGTGGGATCGGTCTCCCGCAATACTTCTATGTCTTGCTCGAATTGAAGCAGCAAGGCTTCGTGGTTTTCGTTTCTGTCGTCCGAGTCCAGGCGATCGACCAATTCAGTTAGTGTTTGGACCGTCACTTGTTTTAGGACCGGTTCAGCGGTGCCGGGTTCAGATTGGGCGAAAACGACAGCAGAAAATGCGAGCACAAATAGGCCGATTCGCCGGGCCAGCAAGAGGGGCAGTTTGAGAGTCAAGAAGGTTACTCCATTTGCACTCGACTTGCACCGCTGCATTCGAGCAGGATTCGTCTTGCAAGTCGGTTCCAAGCGCGGTGTTGTTATATTCGGTGATAGTTGGAGCCGCAAGTCGAAGGTTCTGCTGTTGAGGCTCGAAGGACTCTCGAATTGCGCGTTAGGCCGATTGCAGAAGGAGGCTTGCCATTCGCTTGCGGGCCGCCTGCGTTGTGATTCAACACTCGACGGAAAAGCCGACATGTTCAGATTCGCTATCAGTTTCCGGCGACACGACGGGGACGTCATCATCGGTTTTTGTGGTCATCGCTTTGCTGACTTTATCAACAACGAGTTGCCAGGTTTCGCGTTCGATGGCCAGTACGCGAAGCGCATCGTCGATGGCGCCTATGTCGCGATGAATGTTTGCGTCGACGAGTTTGTGGTAGAGAAAGTCGTAGATCGACGAAACGCGTGCGCATAACTCTTCGTTAACCTTCGGCCGCAAACCGGCTTGCATCTCTGCGATGACATTCTGAGCACGCGTTAAGAGATCGTAGGATTGCTCGAAGTTCTTGTTGATTATGGCATCGCGCGCTTGGCGAGCGTATCTGATGGCGCCGTCATAGAGCATAAGCTGCAGTTGCTCTGATGTGGCCGTCATCACCGCGTCACGAAGATAGGGGTTTTCCGAACTCGTAGTCATCGTGCTCGTACTATCGGGCGAAAACAGGAGCATCATCATGTCAACAGTGCAGAACCGATCCGCAGGGTTTTAGTGAAGACATTATTGGACTAATTAGGTTCCAGCCAATTGAGTAAGGGGAGCCAAGGCGCTTTGTTGGGCTTGCAGGTTTGCAATGACGGATTCAAGCCCGGCGAACTCAGCCTGCAGCCTTGCGCGCTTGGCTGCAATGATCGTTTCGAGTTGGCTGATCCGGTCATTCAGGATCTCCTGCTGATCGACCAGTGAATCGTTTCGAAGAGGGATCAATCCTTCCGCTTCATCGGTTAGGCCCTCTACAGTTTCCTGAATGATTGCTCCAAATCCCGTTTCCGCTTGAGTGAAGAGTTCGGCTACGCGATCCGGAGAGGCTTCATAGGCCTCGCGAAACCGCTCGTCGTCGAATTCAAGTTTGTTGCCCGCGCCAATACGTATTCCAACTGAAAAGAGGCGTGAAAAAGAGTCGTCGGGAACATCGAAACGAGATGAAAGAACTCGAGTTAGCCTGTTTCTCACTTGTGTAACCGTTCGATCTCCGAGCAAAGGCCCCCGCTCCAAAGAGTCTTGATCGAAACTGGTGGAGTCGTCAATTGCAGATTGCACGTCGTTGTACCGGTCGATGAATGACTGCACCTCTGCAACGATTCCGTCAACATCCTGAGCGATGTCTATGGTTATGTCCTCGTCGCTCGTAGCAAGCGCGTTTAATGTTACGCCCGGAATAACTTCGTCAAATGTATTGCTTGAATTCGTAACAAGGATGGGGTTCGTAGAATCTCCGCTCCCGATCGAGATGACCGCATCCTGAGCTTTAGAGAGCGTTTCCATTCCAAGGTCGATTCCGCTTGAATCGATCATGAGTTCGCCTGCGGTTCCGGTGATTTTGGATGCAATCGTCAAGCTGAACGGGCTAATCGTGCTGCCATCGTTGACGATTGCCGATGACAGGTTTGTTGCGTCATTTATTTTATTCGCAACGTCCAGCAACGTGTCCTTCGCGTCAACTTTGATACGAATTTCAAGCGATCCATCGATGAAGTTCTGCCCCGACTCGGAGGTTCCTGCAATGTGCAGTTCCGCCGCGGTTGTACTTCCTTCCTGATCTTCAATTTTAAGTAGCTGCGTTCCCCCTGCCTTATCAACAATGACAACTCCATCGCCGGTATCATTGATGCGAGCTTCAACAGCCCCGTTGGTCTGCCCGTTGATGGTGGTAAGGAGGTCGTTGACAGAGTTTACACCAGCGATAGTGACCGCGTGGATGAAGCCCGTAGAATCAGTAATAAGTAAATCGCCGTCCGTGACACCTGCGCCGTTGTTATAGTCTGCAAGAAGCGTGCTCCCCGTAATATATTGGAGTTGGGCGCTGCCGCCGTTGATCGTGTTGCCATGTGATGCATCGAATGCTCCGGCGATTCCCAGGTCTGTCGCCAATGTGCCGGACGCATCGCTGATTGTGATCGATCCATTGCCAGCCGATTGGTCTCGGATAGCCAAGCCGTTGCCGGCGTTGTTGATCGAGGCCACCAGGGACGTGCCGCCCGATTCGTTAATGAGGTCAACAACATCTTGAAGAGTACGCGCGGATGTGAAATCGATAGTTGTTGTTTGGTTTACTCTGTCCGTAAACGAGACGCGTCCAAGGTTGATTCCCTTGCCGCCATTAAGTGACGATAAGGTGACGGTATTTAGGCCTGCTATCAGCGAGCGGGAATCAAATGCAGGATCGCCGGCATTTAAGACGGCTCCGTCGATACCTAAGTCCGCCGCCGATGTGGAACCCGAAACGGCTGATACGGTGACCGTATTGCCAAGCCCCAGTGCAGTTAGCGAAATGCCGTTGCCGTCTGCTGATATGTCTGCTTTGACTTGCCCGTTGTTGCCGGAGGCGTAATTGATTGCGTTGATGACTTCGCCGAGCGTTTCAATGCGATAAATGTCTCGGCCCGTGATTAATGCGCCTTCGACATCTCCAGCGATTCCCAAGTCTGCTGCGGCAGATCCGCTAATGTCTTCGACGATGAAGTTCGGTGCGGTCTCGAAAGTGAAACCCGTGTCATCAGAAATCTGTATGTCAGAATTGAATATGGTAATGGATGCCAATACGCCTGCAGCTTCTGCTTCCGTGTTGATTCGCTCAAGGAGGTCCTTCGCAGTACGCACAGTGGGCGGGTTTAATGAGGCATCATCCTTTGCGAGATCGATGTCGACCGAGTTGCCCGCCTTGTCTGTAATGCGGATAGTCCCGAGACGGACACCAAAACCGCTGTTGAGTGCTCTCAGGTCTGTGTCCAGTTGCGTCGCGAGGATTCCGGTGAGCGATACATTGAAGTCGCCGAACTGACTCGACGAAAAAGTGAGATCAGCGTTTGAGCCTTGCGGCAAGCGTCCCACGCCATTTCCATTATTCAAAACGGACAGCGGCGTGTCGTTAGCGAGCCGAATAAGGTCGGAGCCATCGATTCTTGTGCCAGCGACGCTTGTTGCGATACCCAAGTCGGAAGCCGTGGACCCGCCTGTTTTGTCGGCGACGGAGAGTTGGCCGGGAGTTATGTTCGGATCTGTGAAGACATTCAGGTCCTCGATGACAATTCGATCACCTGAGGCGATCCCTGATTGAATACTAGTGGCCCGTGCACGCACATTAATGGTTGTGTTCGAATTGATCGCTTCGAAGACGTCGTCAAGCGTGAGTGCTGCGGTCAGATCGATGTCAGCAGTTTGACCTGCACGATCGGTAATCGTGATGACGCCCCGCTGAACTCCCTTGCCGGAATTCAAGGCGCTCAAGTGTGTACTCTGATTGACCCTGCCATTTCCGATTTCGACAGTCACCGTACCCACGCCAACCGGGCTCTT
>JAJDEA010000013.1 GCA_029260035.1 Phycisphaerae bacterium | reverse complement strand
GACGACGCCTTCTACCGCGGGTAGGCTTCAACGAAGGTGCCGCGGCGGCGATTCAGTCGCTCGTGTTCTATGCGCTCGTGCTGACACTGGGGCTCGTGTCGCTTCGTATCGTCAACGTTCCCTTGACTGCTTTCACGATCGTCGGTGGGGCGCTGGCGATCGGGGTCGGTTTCGGCAGCCAGAATCTAATCAACAACTTCATCAGCGGATTGATCCTGCTCATGGAGCGCCCGATCCGGGTCGGCGACCTCATCGAGATCGAAAGCCTACTCGGATTGGTCGAGCACATCGGGCCACGCAGCACACGTGTGCGAAGCGCCGACAACGTGGATATTATCGTGCCCAACAGCTCATTCCTCGAACAAAACGTGGTGAACTGGACGCTGTCCGACGATCGCTACCGGGCCCACGTGAACATCGGATTGGCGTACGGATCGCCGACACGCGAAGCCGCCAAGCTCATCCGGCGGGCCGTTGAGGAACACGGCAAGATTCTCAAGTCGCCCAAGGCCGTTGTCTTGTTCACCGAGTTCGGCGACAACGCACTCCAATTCGAGGTACACTTCTGGCTACGCATGAGAAGACTCATGGATCGCAGAATGATCGAAAGCGATATCCGCTACCGCATCGATGTCCTTTTCCGCGAAGCCGGTATCGTGATTGCATTTCCACAAAGAGATATACACTTCGACACCGCCAAGCCCGTGGAGGTGCGCGTGTTGGCCGAGCAGCCGACCAACCATGACGTGCCTCCAGCAGGCGTCGTCGGGAACCGACCGACACAGACTAGCCGATCCGGATGTATCGACGGCGACCGTCCCGCGTCTTGATCGAACGCCGGACCGGCCTCACCTGCCGCCTGTCCCCGTAGGGTCCAACTATTCAAATGCTACGAATAGACTGTGCCTCCCGTTTAATCCGTACTGCTTGTCAACAAAGGACTTATGAATTGACGCGTTGCCAAGTTCCGTTACGCTTCTGGATTGTGAGATCAATGGATGGAGCGTGTCATGAGCTTGCTATGGATGGCATTGTTGTCTTTGAGAAACGTCTTTCGCAATCATGGCGAACTCGCCCTCGAGAATCTAGCGCTGCGACAGCAACTTGCCGTATTCCATTCCAAAAAGAAAAGACCCCGGATCCGACAAATGGACCGCATCTTCTGGGTTTGGCTATCGAGATTGTGGTCAAACTGGCATTCGGCTCTTCTCGTCGTCCAACCTGAAACTGTAGTTCGTTGGCACAAACAGGGTTTCAAGTTGTATTGGCGGTGGAAATCTAAGGCCAAAGGATTCGGGCGTCCGAAGGTTGAGATCGAAATCCGAAAATTGATACATCGTATGTGCCGCGAAAATCCGTCATGGGGCGCACCTCGAATCCATTCCGAACTCTGCTTACTCAGATACGATGAGTCCGAAACAACGGTGGGCAAGTACATGATCCGTGGCCGAAAGCCACCTTCACAAACCTGGCGCACGTTTCTTGAAAATCACTTGCCGGACACTGTGGGCATTGACTTCTTCACGATGCCCACAGCGACTTTTCGCATTCTATTCACGTTCGTCGTCCTGCGCCACGACCAACGTCGCATCGTGCACTTTAATGTCACCGAGCACCCAACGGCCGCATGGACTGCACAACAGATGATCGAAGCGTTCCCTGACGACGAAGCACCGCGATCCTTGATTCGTGATCGCGATGGAATTTACGGCCATGAGTTTCAGACGCGGGTCACGAACATGGGTATTGAAGATGTCGTATGTTCGCGTCGATCCCCGTGGCAAAATCCGTATGCCGAACGAGCGATCGGTTCCATCAAGTGTGAATGCCTGCGGCACGTCATTATTCTCAACGAACGACACCTCAAGCGAATCCTCCACTCTTACCTCGAGTATTATCATCATTCGAGGACTCACTTGTCCTTGGACCGAAACGCTCCTGTTCCACGCGAAGTCGAACCAGGTGGGCGTGGAATGGTCGTCGCAATTCCGATGGTCGGTGGGTTGCATCATCGCTATCGCCGCGCAGCGTAACAACGTTCATATTCTGAAAATCGTTTATCGGCAACGAGAGAGAATCGCGCCGATTCGCAGCTTCTCGTGAACATCGCTCATACTACGCCTGAAAATCCAACCGCAATCAGGTGCTCGAGCCTAACTTTCATGGGTGCCAACGACTCGATGCGCTTAGGTTGCGGTTGGATGACATTTCCGGGAGGCACAAGGGCCTACCCCTGTTTCTTCTGGCGTACAACTGGCGATTCGGCCAAAGTGAAAACCACGATCTCTTCGCCAGTGGTGGTGCTGATGTCGTGGTGCAAGCTCACCACCTTGATGCCCGTGACCTCCTGGACCATCGATTCCAGGACCGGCCGGGCCGTTTCGATGAGTTGGATCCTCACTTGCTTGAGCAGGTCCCTGCCTTTATCGGTAGGCAACGAAACCACCAATTGCTGTTCGGCCGCGGTGAGAACGCCCTGTAGTCGAATTACGACAAGGTCGTTGATCACGTGCGTATGAATGTCCTTCGGACCCCTTCCCATAAACTCCAATTGAAAACGCCTGACGCCCTCACAGATTGCGGCCTCAGTTTCTCCTTGCGTCTTCATCGTGACCTCCGATCATTCCCACGTAGCGGGTCGGAGTTTGGCGCGGGCGAGACAGCGACTCAGCCAAAGGCGGAACTCGCTGATCCCGGTGAGCTCCGCAGCAGGAAGCCGACCTCCAAACAAGAATTTTAATTATTATTGCGGAATCAGGCAACCATCACCGCGCGGATGGAGTATACTATAGTAGTAGGTGGGTCGCTCAGCGGAGACTGGCGGCTCATTCTCGGATGACTTTATGAAGGGTAGCCCGGCTGTGCCGGGAGGCTCGCTGAAGAGTAAGCCGACGTGGTTGAGTACCTTTGGGTGCTTGGCCACGTCGGCTTTTTTTATTGGCCAACGTGGTTCGGAGAGATGATGCCTTCGCCGAGACCCGAGTCAACAATGACGTGCCGGATAGCGCGGGCGGCCAGTCTTTTCGAGCAGGAGAGGACGGGTAATACGCCGAAGTCCGTGACCGTGGTGCTGAGCGACACCACGCTGGTAATCACGCTTCACGGGGCGTTGTCGGAGGCTGAGAAGGCCATGGCGAAAAGCCCCGAGGGTGCCGCCCAGATACAGAACTTTCACCGACAGTTGTTCGCCAACGGATCCGAGTCGTTGCGGCAGGAGATCAAGAGGATCACCGGCGTGGAGGTGCGTGAGGCCACAGCGGAGGTCGAGCCAGCTAACGGCACCGTGGTGGGCGTGTTCAAGAGCGGTTCGACGGTACAGGTGTACCAACTCGCCAGAAGCGTACCGGCGGACACCTGGAACGCTAGTGAATCGCGCGACTAATCTTGAGAAAGGAGTTTCAAGAATGTTAGTGCTGTCCAGGAAGAACCGTCAAGCGGTCGTCGTCGGAGGCGCAGATAGCTTCGAGAATATTCTCAAGGTCACCGTGCTCGACATTAGCGGCGGGAGCGTGAGGCTCCGCCTTGAGACCAATAGGGACGTTCCTGTCCATCGAGAGGAAGTGTGGTTGCGCATAGGTGCCGGCCGTGCGCGCGAGCCGCCGGTTGGCTTTGCCGGTCCGACCGAATCAAACGGCGCGATGGAAACGCGCATGTGCTTTCCGGAACGGGAAAAGGAAGAAGCCCGAAACCCTGCGAGGAACGGACGTTAAGAAACAAGAAAACAATGATGGCTTTGAGTCCCGCCGCAACGAGTGGGTAGAAATGTCCGCACCAACTACCGGTGCAAGGTTACGCCCATGGAGAGGACGATCCATCGGCTTTCCAGCTACATGTGGTTTACAGTTTTTCTAGGTTCGCAAAACAAGCTCGCACCCTATATGGGCGCGGCAAACAAGGAGCAACTTACAATGATATCGAAAAGAATTGGTTTGGGAGCGTTGTGCATCGCTACGATCGCAACGTTGGTGTTGATCACAAGTAATCTCAGCTTATATGCCCAGTCGACCGGTACTTCAAAGGCGGGCCAGCTGAAGGATGCTGCGAATACGCTGGCTGGTCCGCTGATGGGCGCCGCGACAACCCTGAATGCGAAGGAAGTCACGTTAACGGGACGCGTCGTAGACTTCCATTGCTTCATGACGGGACAGATGCCCTCTGCTGACACCGCCAAATGCACGGCGGATTGTATTCGGGCTGGTGTCCCCATCGGGCTGGAAACGAGCCGAGGATTGATCGTGCTCGGCATGGGAATCAAAGGCCCGGCGAAGACGCTTCTACCGTTTGCTCTGCAATCTGTTGAGGTGCGCGGCAAGCTGTTCGAGAACGGTGGTGTAAGGTACTTAGACATCTTGTCCATACAGGCATCTGACGACGCGGATGTTGAGGAAGACGACGAGACGGCTGGTGACGAAGATTGACACGAGGGCTGAGCCACGACCATTGCGGGAACTCGACGGTCGAAGTGAATTGAGGCTTCCCGCCAGCCGATTCTGTTCGAGGCGAACAGGTGGCCGCATGCGATCCGTATCGTGAGGAGGTTGAGGGCTTGAACAGACGCGGAGACAAGCTGATGCAACGACGCAAGTCTGGCGTTAGAGCAGCACTACGTAATCACATGGAGTGCCTTTGATGAACGAGTTGACCATCGGTCCGGAACTTGCGAGCGTTGTGCGTTCTGCCGGAAACAACGGCAAAGGTGCCCGCGACCGCATCGCTTTCGTCGGCAACTACGTGCCACGGCACTGCGGTATCGCCACCTTCACAACGGATTTGTGTGCCGCGGTGACCGGCAATGGCACCGAGTGTCTGGCGGTGGCGATGAACGATCGCCCGGAGCGCTACGACTATCCATCCCCGGTGCGCTTCACCATTGAACAGAACGATTTGGCATGCTATCGCCGAGCCGCCCAGTTTCTCAACAATCGCGCCGATGCCATCAGCCTTCAACATGAGTACGGCATCTATGGAGGTCCGGCCGGCAGTCACATTCTGACGATCCTGGCCGAGCTTCGCGCCCGCGTCGTGACCACCCTGCACACAGTGCTGCGCGAGCCGACGACCGAACAACGCGAGGTGCTCGAACGCGTGTGTGGCCTCTCCGATCGCGTGATAGTGATGAGTCGCCGAGGCGAGGAGTTCCTCCGGGAGTTATACCGTATCCCCAAGGAGAAGATCGACTTCGTCCCACACGGCGTCCCCGACTTCGCCTTCGTCGATCCAAGCTTCTACAAGGAGCAATTTGGAGTGCAGGGCAAATCGGTTCTGATGACCTTCGGCCTGGTCGGCCCGGGCAAAGGCCTTGAGAGCGTCATTCGCGCGTTGCCCGCGATCATCGCTCGCTTTCCAAACGTGGTATACCTGGTCGTAGGTGCCACGCACCCCCATGTGCTGCGTCAGCAGGGTGATATCTACCGTCTGAGCATGCACCGGCTGGCCCGGGAACTCGGCGTCGAGCAGCACGTGGTCTTCCACAATCGTTTCGTCGACCACCAGGAACTGACGGAGTTTCTGGGTGCCGCCGACATCTACATCTCGCCCTACGAGCACGAAGCCCAGATTACGTCGGGGACCCTCGCGTGGGCCGTCGGCGCTGGCAAGGCCGTAGTCTCTACCCCGTACTGGTATGCCCAAGAACTGCTAGCGGACAAGCGTGGCGTGCTCGTGCCGTTCAAAGACCCGGCAGCAACCGCCGAGGCCGTAAATCGTCTATTGGAAAACGACGAAGAACGAAACGCGATGCGAAAACGGGCGTACCTGTTCGGGCGTGAGATGACATGGCCCAATGTCGCCGGTGCGTACTTGGACTCCTTTGCGCGTGCTCGTGAGCAGAGTGCGCACCACCTCCACGCACTCCGCGCCTTTGCCCCGCAGCCGCTCATGGGTGACGTGCTGCCCGAGACACGTTTGCAGCACCTAAAACGCCTCACGGATGGCACTGGGGTTCTCCAGCATGCGCGCTTCTCGGTCCCCAGTTATCGAGAGGGGCATACCACCGACGACAATGCCCGGGCGCTCCTCCTGATGGCCCTCCTGGAACAACTAGGCGAGCTCCCGTCGGACGAGATCGAAGACCTAACCACGCGCTATCTGGCATTCCTCGACTATGCTTTTGCCGCTACCACTGGGCGTTTTCGGAACTTTCTGGGATACGAGCCTCGGCGCTGGCTTGAGGGAATCGGCTCGGAAGACTCTCACGGGCGCGCCCTGCGGGGACTTGGGGCGTTGGTGCGGCGCACCAATCGACCTGGTTTGCGAGGTGTGGCCGTCAACCTGTTTAGCGCGGCGCTGCCCGCCGCGCTAGAGCTAAAGTCACCGCGTGCCTTGGCTTTCACTCTGCTGGGGATACATGATTACCTGCGTTGGCTGTCGGGCGACCGCGCCGCGGAGGAAGCTGGCCAACGGCTCACCAGCCGACTCGTAACCCTTTACCACGAAACACGTCAGGAGGGCTGGACCTGGTTTGAAGACTCTTTGACCTATGCCAACGCGTGTTTGCCCCAGGCGCTGCTCGTCGCCGGCGAATCCCTGGGCGAGAACAAGAGCATAGAAATCGGCTTGGCAACGCTCGACTGGCTGATGAGCGAGCAGAAGGCAGCGGGCGGGCACTTCGTGCCCGTCGGCTCAAACGGTTTCTACGTCCGCGGAGGGACACGCGCCTGCTTCGACCAACAACCCATCGAGGCCTGTGTCTCGGTGTCTGCCTGTCTGACAGCCTGGCGAATCACCGGCGACTTGCATTGGCAGCGTGAAGCGGAGCGAGCTTTCGAATGGTTTCTGGGTCGGAACGATTTGGGGTTGCCGCTATGCGACCTTAGAACAGGCGCCTGCTATGACGGTCTGTGCCCAGATCAGGTAAATGCCAATCAGGGTTCAGAGTCGACACTGGCGTATCTCGTGGCCTTGGCGGAAATGCGGCTCGCCGACCAGGCGAGCGTTTTACCCGGCGATGCAGACTCGACTGCCAGTGGGTCACTCTCAGACCAGGTAACACAACGTGTCTTACAGCCGTCATGAAGTACTGTTCCATCGCCACTCGTCGAACCGATCTTGACGGCGGCGTTGTGGCCATATGCGATCAGCTCGGTTTTAATCTTGGCGTGACGCGTATGACGGACGGTACGGCGATTCTAAAGAAGAGAACGGAGTCATATGTCAAAGCCAAGGAATCCCAGCATCAAGCGTGATTGCGAGTCTAGGAAGAACGATCGTGAGGAAATGAAACGCGAGAAGGCCGCGTTGAAACGCCAACGCCGTGACAATGGGAAAAGTGTCCCAAAGCCACTAACGCCCGATGTTGTCCGGGCCACAGAGGCGGACACCCAGCGGTCCGATGACCAGGATGCTTGCTTTTTGCTTCCCGAGGAGAGCGAATCCGAGGCTGACGCGAATGTTGGAACCGAGAGTTGCACTGGATAACGAATCATCGAAGGCGCGTTCATGAAGCTATCACGTGGCAGACACGTGGACTTTTGCAGATGGCTCTTACGTCCATGGGACACGCAATCGCCGGCCACGGGTGGATGAGTGCTGTTAGGCGAACGGATGAGCCGGTGAAAAACTTGAGTAAAGTTAAAGAAGTCAGTGTCATGCATCGTAAACACAATGTCGAATCAAGCAAGAAGGAGCAACGGAATGAAGTTCATTGACCTATGGTTGTGGTTCTGGTCGTAGTTGGCGCACTGAACTGGGGGCTTGGTGGTCTGTTTCAGTTCAACGTTGTGGCTGTAGTTTTCGGCGATGCGACGACGTTGAGCCGCCTCGTTTACATTCTGGTAGGCGCAGCCGTCCTATTGCAGGCTTTGCAGTGGAAGGCCGATCAGGTTCGTTGGCTTGACGCCACACTTCCAGTTGTCGCCAAAGCCGAAGTGGCATAAACGCCTTCAGTCCGCCAATGCAGGATGACTGTTGAACACGTGCGAACTACAACACGGAGGTGCTGGAGTGTTGATTCAAGAGGATTGCGGCGGCATTGAAGGTGCGGATCTGCACGGGGCCGCTCAGGACGGCTTATATCATACTTGTTCCGGAGACTCCTACTGGGTGCGACAGTATTTGAAATGGTGCGATTACGAAAGGGTAGGCACTGACCAAGACGTACGTCCTTTGGCAATAGTTGTCAAAGGAGCCCTCGCCGCGGAGGCTACTTCGCATGCGCGGAGGCTGAAGATTGGAATCGGCGAGTGGCCCAATGACAAATGTCGCTGATGGCATGATTGCGAAGCTCAAACGACAGTTTCCCGAAGGAACGCCGGTCCGCGCCCAGCAAGAATCCAGGACCGGCAGAGGAGTATTCGTTACGTCCGAGATATTCGGTACGGTAGTGGCGTGGAGGCACGAGCCAACCGGCGCATGGTATGCGCAGAACGGTGACCCGAACACGCCGAATGCCGGCGGAAAACTACAACTTCTTCGTTTGTCCTTGCGAAAACTCGATGGTGAGATTACAGATCTTGTTTTCGATGGCCTGTCAGGCATCGCGAAGTTGGAATCGCAATAGTTCCCACAACGGTACGCTAAGGCAGACAAACAACAATGGACAATCCAGTGAACGGGAAACCCAAGACGCAGATCATGGCATTGTTCTGCGATTTCGAAAACATCGCCCTCGGCGTGCGTGACGCGAAGTATGAGGCGTTCGACATCAAGAAGGTCCTGGAGCGCCTTCTCCTCAGGGGAAACATTGTCGTCAAGAAGGCCTACTCTGACTGGGATCGGTACAAGGAGTTTAAGGCTGCGATGCATGAGGCGGCCTTCGAGTTGATCGAGATTCCCCACTTGCGTCAGTCGGGCAAGAACTCGGCTGACATCCGCATGGTGGTGGACGCCCTGGACCTCTGCTACACCAAGTCGCACGTCGATACTTTTGTAATCATCAGTGGCGATTCGGATTTTTCCCCGCTGGCGAGCAAACTGCGGGAGAACAACAAGATGGTCATCGGCGTCGGAGTCAGATCCTCCACCTCTGATCTGCTGATGTCTAACTGTGACGAGTTTATCCTTTACGATGACCTTGTACGAGAAGCGAAGAAGCTGGACCGAACAAGGCCCGGAACAGAGATCGACAAATTAAGATCTAGAACAGTCCCTTCAGGCGAGGAGAAAAGGAGGGCGAAGGCGCTCGATCTCGTTTTGGAAACAGTTGAAGCTCTGTTCGAAGAGCGCGGCGAAGAGGAAAAGGTCTGGGGATCGATGGTTAAGCAGGCACTGAAGCGGCGGAACCCGGGATTCAGCGAGTCCTCGCATGGCTTCAAGACCTTCAGTCAGTTACTGGACGAGGCCCAAGTGCGCAAGCTGTTGGAACTGGAGCGAGACAACAAATCGGGCGGCTACATCATCAAGAGCTTTGCAACGGAATCTTAGGGCGCTGGTGATAGCGACCGGATCCTGGAACGGGCGAGACGGATACTCGACCAAGAGTGAGACGCTTTGATCCCGGCAGGTCGCGAGGTAGAAAACAGGCCACCGGGGGAGAAATCTGCTCATCTCTCACGAATCGTGCTAACTTCACCGCGCTGATGGAGTATATAGTAGTAGACGGGCCTCTGGGCGCTGACCGGCGGCTCGTTCTCGGATGACTTAATGAAGGGCAACCCGGCCGTTGTTCCTACTTTGAGTACTATCACCATTCGAGAACTCACTTGTCCTTGGATCGCAACGCGCCTGTCCAACGCGAAGTTGAGCCACGCGGGCGTGGAAGAGTTATCGCAATTCCGATGGTCGGCGGGCTGCATCATCACTATCGCCGGGCGGCTTAACACTGTCCATGCTGCAGCGAGGATTCATCTTCTACGAGGGGAGTTTGCGCGGATCTCGAATTTTCTCGCTTCCACGATGGACCCAACGCGATTTCGCTTTCGAAATTGCACTCGCGAACCCCTACTTTGGAATCGCCAACCATTCGATCCGCTCAAGATGTCGTCGGATGGCATTTCTGGGAGGGACACGTGTTCAAAACCAGACAGGCCTCCCCTGCCGGCGACGCTTCGACTGGGCATTGTTTGGCACTTGGTCGCGGACGGCACGTCTGTGTACAATTGCAAAGGCAGAAGCCGATGAAAAGAACGTCAAATGGGAAATATCGAATAATATGTCACCTAGGAATCAAGACACTACACCCCCCCCTGCTCCCACCGAGATCGACGGACGCAGCCTGACCATCTTCGACGTAGTCCACACGGCGCGAGACCGCCGTCCCGTGCGTCTGACGGAAAACGCGTGGGCCCAGGTGGAACAAGGGCGTCTGCACGTAGAAGAGGTGCTGCGTAAAGGCGGAACGGCATACGGTGTCAACACTGGAGTCGGTTCGCAACGTCATCAGATCTTGGAGAGGTCCGAGATCGCCACTTTTAATCAGCGACTACTTGTGGCTCACGCAACAGTGGCCAGTGAGGTCGTCATTGACGAGACCACACTGCGGGCCGCACTCGTGTGTCTCATCAATAGTCTGGCCTCCGGTCTATCCGGCGTTCGGCCACAAGTCTTGCGTGCATTGCTTGACGCCTTAAGCGCTGACGACTTGCCCAGTGCCAGCGCGGGGGCGTCCGTCGGGGCCTCCGATCTCGTCCCTCTAGCGCAGATGGCCCTTAGAATCTTCGGCATCGGCGATCCCTTCGGTCCCGTGGATCACGCGAAGGAAGGTATGCCACTCGAGGCCAAAGAGGCTCTGGCGGTCATGAACAGTAACGCAGTCAGCCTGGGGCATGGCGCGATAACTCTGCTCGCGACCCGCAAGCTGCTGCGCGGATTCGATCTGTCATTCGCGCTGGCGATTGAGGGCTTTCGTGGAAACGTGAGCATACTGCATCCAGCGGTTCTACATGCGCATCCGCAGCACGGCCAAGCGATCTCCACCAAGCATCTTCGAAGACTATTGCGCAATGGACTTCTTTTGGAGGGAACCAGTCCGCCGCGTAACCTGCAGGATCCTCTGAGTTTTCGTTGTGCCCCGCAGGTCCACGGGGCGGCCTACGCCACTTTGGAATGGGTCTGGCAAAATTGGGAGACCGAGCTCAATTCCGTCACAGATAATCCCGTCGTGGATCGCAAGGGCGAGACCCTCATTTCACACGGCAACATGGACACCTCTCTGTTGTCCATCGGAATGGATAGCCTGCGCGCGGCCCTCGCGAACGCGGTCTCGCTGAGTGCACATCGACTGCACAAGCTGCACTGGCCTGAGTTCAGCGGATTGCCATCAGGCCTGACAGACACGCCGACAGCCCTGGGAGGGGTGCAGTTCCTCAACCTGAGCCACATTGGCGAGGCCTACGCAGCGGCGGCCCGGGCCCGGGCTCATCCCATGTTGTTTACTTACCAGGGTCAACTGGCCGACGGCGTTGAAGACCATGCGGCTATGTTGCCTCTCTCGACAACCGAAACGGAGCGTCTGATTGACCTGGCGTGGACGGTTCAAGCCCTCGAATTGACGGTGGCCGCTTGGGCGGTTCGTCGGCGCGGTGTTGACGCCGCGGATCTGGGAGAGGGGCTGCAGTCCATTTACGCCCGCTTGGAGCCTCAACTCCCCGTCGGTCGCGAAGGTTCCTCCGTCTTTGATTTGCGACCGATCGTGCAAATGGTCCGCGATGAGCAACTCGTAGATTTGATAGATGAAGAGGCTCCGCCCATCCCACGGTTCGAGCCCGCACCGATTGAATCAGTCGTGAAAATGCCAGAAGCCCCGCACGGCCAATAGCGCTTTATACCATTGCAAGATGATTATCCTTCAGGGGAAGTCAACCGTGCAGGCGAGGCAGTCGGAGATTCGGCTTTAGAATATTGCGGCCAGTACACTTGCGCCTCCCGTTTAATCCGTTGTGAGGAACGTCTTTCGCAATCAAGGCGAACTCGTTGCAGCCAGTAATGCAATGAAGCGAAGCCACGCTCCATCTACCGAATTCACAAGCTAATAGCGTATAATCAAATGGTCACTCGTCAATTCGTAAGTCCTTTATTGACAAGCAGTACGGATTAAACGGGACGCACAGTACTATTACCTGAAAGTTACGCGAGTACTGTTGATGAGCACGAACGGATGGTCGATAATGCTGTGATGGTTCGGAGACATTTTTCCATTTTGGTTGCCGCATGGTCCTTCTGGGGCGTGCCCGTGCTGTGCGTTGCGGGTGTGCTGGAGCATCCGTGTGCGCCCAATGACAACCACTGCCAAGAATCAGATGCGCCCGATTGCTCGCACGAGGGACCGGACTGTCCGCACGATGGCGGTTGCGGCCATGGGTCGGATTGTGAGTCTGATCCGTGCTCCACGATCGTCCTCGGCCGCGAGCGACCTAGTGACGATACTCCATCGGTGTCGTTCGAGGCCATCGCAACTGTCCAGTGGACTCAAGACTCACTGCAGCCCTTGCGATCGACCCGTACACCGGTCAACGCAGCCACGGGCTATGTTCAGCTTCCTACTCACGCCAGCGACACCCCCCTCTTAGTCTGATCCCGCGCCTTTCTCTCTGGACGCGGAGTCGTTCAATCGCGCCCTCCCCAGTTTTCCAAAAACAATTGTTGTCTTGTGCGCCTTGAATCTTGATTCCAAGTGCAAAGGAACGTGGTTGGGCAACACCGATGGCCACTGACTGATCGGTTGCAGCTACGTCGCTGTAGCATCGACAGCGTCGTTCGGAGGATCACAAGATGAAATTGAGACTTGCCTTGGTTACTGCCGTCGTCATGACGGGCATTACCGGGTGCCAATCGTACCAACGGCGACCGCTACACCTCGATGAATACTCTCGCCAATGGGCACAGCGACCGCTTGATGTCGAATCAATCCAGAGTTACGCGGCGTCGCTGTCAGATTGCGCAGAAACGCATGCACCATATGACAGTAGCGACGGGCTTTCTCTTTTCGAAGCCGAAGCCGTTGCGTTGCATTTCAATCCACAACTTCGTCTGACGCGCGCTGCGGCAGAAGTGCCGCTTGCGAGCGCCAAGGAGGCCGGTTGGTGGCCTGACCCGCAATTTGAATTGGAGATACTTCGCTTTGTCGATCGCGGCGAAAAGGCGCGATTCAAACTCGACGGACCGTCAGTCACCGGCGTCAATGCCAGCGGGCTTGAGACCTCACCGATCGGCGTCCGACGTGTCGGGGGTGACTACATTGATGATCCATGGATCGTTGGGGCGGGCCTGAGCGTCACGGTTCCAATTTCCGGGCGCCTGGCTGTTGAGAAAGATCTCCGTTGGTCACAGTACAGCGCAGCGTGGCGCCGGATCCTTGTGAGCGAATGGGAATTGGTGACTGAATTACGGGCGGCTTGGCTTCAGTGGTCTACGTCCACGGAACGCCTCAGGATCACACGCGACTATGTAGGACAGCTTGAGACCATCGCCGGAATGACGGAGCAGTTGGTTGAGGCCGGCGAAATGAAGCCAACAGAGGGCCGCTTATTGAGAATCGAACTCGCACGCCGGCGAACGGAGATCCTCTCGTTCGAACGCGAGGAACAACAAAACCGACTCACATTACTATCGTTGATGGGCCTTGCCCCAAGTTCGCCTGTTTCGTTAGAACCGAAGTTGTCGATCGACCTGGTTAGGCTTCCGGTCGAAAACCAGCGGGGTGAACTCGTCAAACATCATCCGCAGATCAAGTCGGCTGAGGCGGACTATGAGACTGCTGAACGACAGTTGCGATTGGAAATTCGTCGCCAGTACCCAGACTTGAACATTGGTCCTAGCTACTCCCTGGAGGAGGGTTTTTCACGATTCGGGCTCGGTCTCGGGTTTCCGCTCCCGTTGTGGAATCGCAATAGACAGGCCATCGCCGAGGCTGTTGCGGCGCGCGAGACGGCTCTTGTTCGTGCCGAGGCGATTGTCGAGAACGCGCTTTCCGCGCTCGCCCAGGTGGAACTGCGATTGAAGTACGCTTCGCAACGGCGTAACGCCCTCCTTGAGACCGTCGCCCCGCTTGTGGAGAAACAGGTGGAAGACAGCCGGACCCTGCTCAGTCTCGGGGAAGTCGACGTTCTACTTCTGCGCGACGCGTTGACGGGTTCACTCGATACCAAAGTTGAATTGCTCGATGCGGCGCTGGCCAAAGGGCGTGCCGCCAATGAGCTTCAACAAATGCTCCAACCGCGATGGTTCACTCCATCGCAGGTGGACCCGAAGGAGAATAATTAATGAGACATCTAAGTGTTAAGCGGCCCGTCCCGCTTGCCTTCGCGATGATTGCCGCATTTACCCTAATGCTGTTATGGGGGTGCGATAAAGGCGAGTCGTCACACCAAAACGACAAAAAGCACGCTGACGAGGGGGCCGCTGAGCCTGCGAGCAATCGAATCGATATTCCGCCGAGCATGCGTCAAAACTTGGGAATCACTTTTGTGAGGGTGGAAAAACGACCGGTGAATAGCACGATTCGCTTGCCGGGGCAATTTGAATTTCGCCCCGAGGCTCGTCGCGAATACCACGTCATGCTTCCCGGACGAATCGATTTACTCGTTAAGCAATACGAACGGGTAAAGAAAGGCCAGCCTCTCTTCTATCTCGACTCTCCCGAGTGGCAAGAAATGAAAGGCGAGCTCGTTGCAGCCAGTAATGCGATGAAGCGAAGCCACGCTGACCTCGCCGTCGCCGAGGCGACGGTCGATGAAACGGAGAAGACGGTTGCTTTTCAAGAGGAACGCCTAGCTAGTCTCGCCGAAGCACAGGTTCGTCAAGTTGCACTGGAGGCGGAACTTGCAGACAAACGCAATACGCTTCCCCGGCTGCGCGCTGAACTGGAGTCCGTTCGCGCAGAATTCGACGCCGCCCATGCTCGCTATGACGTCATGCTCAGCACAGCATCATCGTTCGCAAGAATTCCCAAGAACGAACTCGACCCCTTTGACAACCAACATGCGCACCTTGAATCTGGCGTCCCCCCTTGGCGATCGATCAACCGTCTGACCGTCCGCGCTGAGGTGCCCGGCATCGTCGACCGTCTTGTTGTGACCAACCAAGGGTGGGCCGAAACGGGCGCGCTCGTTCTGGACACGATCGATCCGACGGCACTTCGCTTTCACGGAGACGCGCTGCAGACGGACATTCTTCTGTTTTCCGACGGTCAGTCTGCCCGTATCTCTCCGCCGCCAGGCGGAAGCATTAACTTGCAGGACACGGTTGACGGAACAATTGAGATCGGCTTCCAGGCGGATTCGGCACAGCGAACAATTCCAATTCTCCTAATACCCGCAGAGTTTCCGAAGTGGGCAAGGGCGGGCGTCACCGCTTATCTTGAAGTCTTCACAAACGGCAAGGGAGGAGATGTTCTGGCAATACCGGAGGCTGCGATTGTGCGGGACGGTCTTGAGAAAGTGTTCTTTCAAAGGGACCGGAACGACCCGAACAAGGTCATTCGCGTCGTGGCCGATCTCGGCGAAAGCGATGGTCGCTGGATTGAGGTGAGTAGCGGCGTCATGTCCGGCGATGAGATCGTCCTCGGCGGGGTGTATCCGCTGATGCTTGCTAGCTCGGCGTCGGGCGAGATGCAGGCAGGCGGACACTTCCATTCGGATGGGACGTTCCATGAGGGCGAAGACGAATAAAGGAGAACAACATGCTTAAAAGACTCCTGCAGTTCTCGGTGGAGAACGCTACGCTCGTCATCATGGTCGCGATTCTTGCCTTGGCGTTGACGGTATATGAAGTGCCGAGGATGGCCGTGGACGTGTTCCCGGAGCTAAACGCTCCGACCGTTACGGTCATGTCAGAATCGCCAGGGTATGCGGCAGATGAGGTCGAACAGTACATCACGTTTCCCGTGGAAAGCTCTGTAAATGGTCTGCCTGGTGTACGCCGAGTGCGAAGCGCTAGCGCGATCGGCCTTTCGATCGTGTGGGTTGAATTTGACTGGGGCGTGGACATCTACCGAGCCAGGTATCTGGTGTCAGAGAGGCTAAGCCTAGCACAAGAACGCCTGCCACCCGACGTGCACTCTGAAATCACGCCCGTCACAAGCATTACGGGCGAAATCATGCTGATCTCACTTCGCTCACCTGACGGCAGCGTTAGTCCACTGGATTTGCGCGCATTTGGCGAATTCGATCTGAGAAACCGTCTGCTGAGCGTTCCCGGTGTGTCTCAAGTCGTAGCGATCGGCGGAGAACTTCCCGAATACCAGGTCAATGTAGATCAGGACCGATTGCGTCTGTACGGTCTGACCATCAAGGATGTCGTTGAAGCTGCGTCGCAGGCACACAGTACCGCCGGTGCGGGCTACTTGGTCAACGTCGATGGCTTGGAGATTCCTCTTCGACAGACTGGCCGGGTCGCCAGTGCGAAAGACATCCGTTCAACGATCATCCGGTACGATGAGGGCATACCGATCACAATTGGACAGGTGGCCAACGTCGGACTCGCGCCCGCGCTAAAGCGTGGCACGGCCTCGGAAGCTGGAACACCGGCCGTCGTTTTGAGCATCCAGAAAGCACCGGGAACCAATACTCTGGCTCTTACCGATGCACTCGACACGGCATTGGACGGGATCGAGGCTGGGATGCCATCCGGCATCGTATTGAATCGCCACATATTCCGGCAAAGCGATTTCATCAACCTCTCGCTGGATAACGTGCTCACCGTGGCGCGAGACGCTGCAATTATCGTCGCAATTGTCCTGGGTCTGTTCCTCTTGAATGTGCGAACGACGGTCATCACGCTGACTGCGATACCGCTGGCCATAGCAATCGCGCTACTCGTGCTGTGGGGATGGGGCGAGTCGATCAACGTGATGACGCTCGGCGGGCTGGCGGTCGCCATCGGCGTTGTCGTCGACGACGGAATTATCTTTGTTGAGAACATCTATCGACGGCTGCGTGCGAACCAACTCACTTCCGAGGAGACTCGTAGAGGACCCGCCAGCGTGATCAGCGATGCATGTGCAGAATTGCTCAACTCGGTGATGTTCGCAACACTCATCATTGTCATCGTGTTTGTGCCGATGCTCTTTCTTCAGGGTCTGGAAGGTCGATTTTTTCAGCCGCTCGGCGTTATGTACATGCTTTCCATAGGTGCGTCGTTGCTCGTGGCGCTGACTGTGACGCCAGCGCTGTCAAGACTGCTATTGCGTGGCAAAATTGGCGATGCCGATCGTGAAACATTTCTCGTAAGGTGGATCAAGTCCCTGTACAGGCCCAGTTTGCAGTTTGTCGTGCGATTCCGGAAGGCAACTGTCGGTGCAGCACTATTCTTGACCGTTCTAAGTGTCTGGCTGGCGAGCACGTTCGGGACTAGCTTTCTACCAGAATTCAATGAGGGTACGTTCACAGTGTTCCTCATGGCGCCGCCAGGTACGTCGCTTGAAGAAAGCGACCGGATCGCTCGGGGCGTAGAGAAACGGCTTGCGGAACTCGACGGGGTGCGCTCGGTTGTCAGGCGGACCGGGCGCGCGGAACGAGATGAACACGCCGAACCGGTCAGCAATAGTGAAGTCGAAGTCAGCGTGAGAGCTGGATTCGATAAGGAAGATGTACGAAACCAGATCGATGAAGTGCTATCGGCTGTTCCTGGCATTACCACAACGATCGGTCAGCCTATCGAGCATCGGCTCTCGCACATCATGTCGGGCACGCCCGCCGCGATCGCCATTAACGTTTACGGCGACGATTTACGCAAACTTCGGAAGATCGCTAAGGAGATCGAGGCCGTCATCGAACCTCTACCCGGTACCCGAGACGTCGCCGCAAATCGCGAAATCATGATTACATCGCTCCCCATCAGGTATCGGCATGACGAGCTGGCCCGATGGGGGCTCACGCCGGTCGATGCGGCCGAGCAAGTCCGCGTAGCTATATTTGGCCAAGCGGTGGCCGTGGTAAATGAGGGCGTGAAGATCTACGACATTGTGGTTCGGCTTAGCCCGGAACACCGGGAAAAGATTCAACAAGTGAAAGAGTTGATGCTCCGTGGGCGCAAGGGCGCGCTCGTACGGCTGAGCGAAGTGGCAGACATAGGCCTGGAGAAGGCCTCAAACCTCATCTCTCGAGAGAACGCTCAGCGAAAGGCCGTGATCTCCTGCAATGTAGCCGACGGATACAACCTGGGGGATCTCGTCGAGGACGTGAAGGAACGGGTCGATCCCATTGTGGCAAGCTATGGCTACGCGATCTCCTACGGCGGGCAGTTTGAAGCGCAGCAATCCGCATCGCAGACCTTGTATGTCATGGGCGGCGTTGTCGCTGTCATCATGTTATTACTGCTGAACATGTCGTTCGGCTCCACGAAGTCGGCGATCCTGGTCATGATCAATCTTCCGCTCGCTCTGATTGGCGGAATCGTGGCGATATTTGTGACCGAGTCGCAGAGCGTTATCGGCAACACAATGGCGTTGTTCGGACTTGCCGGCCGCTACGAAGCGCCTGTCATTTCCATTGCGAGCATGGTCGGGTTTATCACGCTGTTCGGGATCGCGGTTCGAAACGGCATCCTGCTTGTGAACCATTACGCCCACTTGATGAAAGAGGAGGACATGTCCCTAGCCGATGCGATCATGATCGGATCACAGGAGCGCCTCGTTCCAATCTTGATGACAGCGTTGACGGCGGTACTCGGGCTGTTTCCCATCGCTTGGGCGGCCGGCGAACCTGGGAGCGAGATTCTGGCACCCATGGCCATCGTTGTCCTCGGCGGACTTGTTACGTCTACGTTTTTGAATTTGCTTGTTGTACCTGCAGGCTACGCGCTAATTTTTCGCGCACCGAAGACTGTGAACGTCTCGGCAGAAACTGAAGAGACCCAATCAAAAAGGAGTCAGCAGTGATTCGATTGTTACTTGGAACGAGTTTGGTCATCGCCTTTGCTTTGGGCACCGGGTGCAAGCGCAGTTCCGTTGAGAAGGAGTCCTCGCCCGGACCGGAAAAGGTGTCACCCGATGATCATGCGCATAACGATGGCGCCGATGATGGTCATGGTCACAGCGAAGACGACGGGCATGATCATGGCGACGGACACGGCAAAGAGGTTGCACTGGGTTCGGTCATGATCGGAGACTTGAAGGTGGAGTTCGCTCAAGGACACGGCAAAGTCGAGGCCGAGAAAGAAGGCCACCTCGTAGCGAAGTTCCCTCACAACAACAAAGGTGGCACTGTCGTTCGAGGGTGGATCGGCACCAAAGACCGCACGCTGTCGTTTGTTGGCAAGGGTGAATACGCCGCATCCCATGACGACTACGACGTTCACGCGATCGCCCCCGACCCTTTACGGGAGAACGTGTTGTGGTGGATTGAAATCGCAAAGCCCGACGGAACGAAGCATGTCGGTTCGGTCAAACCGCTGCTGTAATTGGACTGGCTTAATGCCAGAGGCTGCCAGCAAGCTGTCCGTGAGAATCGTGAAAAAGAACACCGAACGAATAATGTTGCTAGAGCATGTAACGCTCAGCTCTGGCGCATTGTGAGTTTTGACGGTACGTTTGCCAAAGCCAGCGCGATCAATCAGCGTCTCCAAGCACTAAATGATGCCAGGCAGGCCATTTACGCCCAGGCCTTCGGAACGAAGAAGGCTCCTGTCGGCGCGGCGGCGCGCGTGGCTTCAAAGAGGATCCAGCTGGTGGGGCTAACGCAGTCAGGACGCAACGAGAATGACGGCCAGGAATTAAGTGACATGCCGGCCCTCGATGCGCTGCGCGATGTGGTGGCCGCGCTGCCGGAAGATGTTCGCATCAAACTCCTCAAAACACGCATCGAAACCCGTCAGTTGACCCTGCGCGGACAAACGGCCAGACACCGGGATGCCGAGCGCATCGCCGAGGCGGTAGGGAGTGTCCAAGGGTTGACGTCCCGCCCGCCCCGCACCTCACGTCTCAAGTCGGGAGGCGTGGAGTTTTCGATCGTGGCCAGTCGAGGAGTAACTCATGAGTGAGGCCATCAAGAAAGACGATCATCGAGGTCTTCAGTCGACAACCCTTCAGAGGCCGCTCACTCTGTTTGCGGCTGGTCTCGCACTTGTTTGCCTGATTGGATTTTTGCAGTGGCGGTCATTGCGTTCGATGGAGGACACTCTTGGCGTTGCAACGGCCAAGCTTGAGCAGATGCGAACCGATGCGGCGAAGATTGCGCAGCTTAGCGCCGCTCCGAGGCTCGCCGCCGGTCGCACACGCCCCAACGATGAGTTCCTCGCTCAAATCGAAAACGCCCTCTCAACAGCCAGGATCGATCGCTCCCACTGGCAAGACAGCAACCCCCAGCCGCCGCGAAGACTTGCAAACAGCGACTACAAACTTCATGCGACCAATGTGTACCTGGAGGATGTCGGTCTTCAAAAGCTCGCCGTGTTTGTGCATGCCCTCACGGAACTCGATGCGACGCTTACCGTTACGGCCATCAATCTGACGAATCGAGGAGCCGAAAAACCCGGTTATGACGTGGATCTGTCCGTGGCGTACCGGGTGTACACGCCAACGTGCCGAAACGCGAGAGAGTCGCTTTGCGGTAGGGTAGGACCAAATGACGGAATGACACTTCCTACTCGCTAGGCAATCGTCGAAGTCCTAAGTCCGCGATCATTCTATGCGTGTTTGGTGTCCTGTATTCGACCGCATTGTTTAGCACGCGCCACAGCAGCACCGGCAGTCGCCCGCCATATGCGGACTCCCTGACATAATCCATTCAACGCCATCTACTTGTGGGCAGAGACTCTGGCGTGTACGACAATGGGGTAAGATACTGTATGCCAACAATACTGTTGCGCGATCTGACGATATAGGCCTGGCAAAATGAAACGAACCGTGAAACGACGGCTTGGAATTGCTGGTTTGGCCGTCGCAGTGTTGCTTATTGTCGTGCTAATTGCGTGCTCTCGAATTCATGCAATGCTGACGACCGTTCCGGCGATCGCGGATGTTGCGTCCGGCGTGCTGCCAAAGATTGTAGCCTTTGATGCTGGATGCATGAAACTCGTATTACCACAGAAGTCTGCAAGGAGCGAGGCTCGTTGGACATCTTCGGTTGTAGACTCAGAAAGATTTCTTTTTCAATGGGTGCCGGAATTCAGAAGAAACAACGTGAGTGGGTTTTATGGCATACGATTGCCGTTGTGGATACCTGCGCTCTTAGTCGCAATCCCATCGTTTTTGCTCTGGTGGCGCAACCGAAAATTGATGCCGGTTGGACATTGCGAATGCGGCTATGACCTAACCGGAAACGTGTCGGGTGTGTGTCCAGAGTGCGGGACGACATTGAAGAGATTGGACGACGGGAAAGACTGTTCTGACCAGTCCTCAGTAACTTGACACAAACCACGAATCGGCAATTGGTGGCGACCCGTTTTGCGCTAAACTGGAATATTTCGAGATCCCAGGCAGTTAACACGCATCTACTTGATCGAAGTCGATTGCTCGTACCTCTGTCTTGCGTGCGCAAGCGATTCGATGCGACCACGATCGATTTGGATGGCGTTTGATGGAGAGTCCAATCTCTCCTAATTGCAAGTGGTTTCGCATCTGTGAGCATTGGTTACCATTAGGCAAGAAATGATCAAGGAACTACGGAAACCAAACGATGAACGACACACACTGGCGAAGATTGGAATTACTCGCGGACTTGGCTCGAGAGAAGGCCAACGATTTTCTCAAGTCTGACGAGTTGACCAAATTGAAGAAAGCCTTGCAAGACGCTGCGACCGAACTGCCCGAAACGCTTTCCCTCTCGCTTGACATAACATTGAGCGCATTCGATCAGGAGCGCGATGCTTCGCTGCCGCTTACGCAGGTGGTTTTGGCCTCCGCGGGTTCGGAAGAGCCGTACATTGCCGAGTTGGACTGCTCCTCGCAGCGATATGTGGTGGATGGAGAAGTTCTGCAGGTTCCCCACGACATATGTCCACATTGCTGGTTTGTTTGGGGTTTCAAGATTGGTGACCCAGACGGCTCGTTGCCAGACCGCGCATGCCCAAGCTGCGGCTACCAAATGGGAAAGGAAATCAAGCTTCTGCTCGATAACGACCTCTGCCCCCACTGCGAACGTGGCCAAGTCTCGCTGAATCAGCCTAAGTGCAGCGGTTGCGGCATGGAAATAGACGCCGGACTTGTCGCCTGGGGCTGATGGGCGGATCGTCTATTTGCGCCAGTTAAAACCCCACAGAGTGCCAAGACTGCTGGCAGACTGAAGACAATCAGTTGGTGATCAATTGGTCAAGGGAAATCAGTGACCAGTTGGACGAATTCTCCGCCAAAACCAGCCGGCGATCACACCGAATGATGTGTATGTAATAATGAAAGTCAGAAACATCGACGCGAATTCGGCACCTCTCATCATGTCTACTTGTAGCAGTAAGTCCAATGGACTGAGTGCGTATTGCTATTAGACCTTTTAAAGCACATGCGGCCGACGACGTTCATCGGCTACACTGAACTCAAAAAAGTCTTTACTGAGAAGTCAGTTTGATGAACTGCCTAATACCCCTTTTTAACTGAGGGTCGGAGTCGATCCGTTCTAAGATCTCCCGAATCTCGGCTAAGCGTTGCTCCTTGCTCAAGGCATGTCCTTTGGATTTTCGTATTGTGGTTTTCATCGTGAGACGCCAAGACCACTCGAACTTAAATAGTCTTCGGTGCGTTGGGTCTGTCGGCTCGCTGCGTAGGTTTCACTTTCCACCCGGAAGAGTGGGCCTGATTCGAACTCCGTAATTGTGTCGCATGCCATGCGTTTACTCATCCGCTGGATGTGCTATTTGCACTTTGATCCGAGCCGAAACAACTTCGTTGACGGGGCATTCACAAATAAAGGTCGTGGTTATGGCACCTTCTTTTTCGTTGTCGTGTTACTGAGGCTTTTGATGTTCAAATAACGACGCTAACCGGTCACGTGTTTCGGGGTCGGTCAACATGCTCTTGCCGAACCCTTTCGCTGCTCCAGAATCAACCGCTACGTCTTGCGCATCAGCATAATTGCTAACAAGCATCACTGGTGTTGTGCGTGTCTTATCGTTGGATTTCAACCGATGTATGAAATCCAGACCGGACGCACCGTCTGAATCAAGAACGCGATTGACCAGCACCAAGTCGTAACGCTCAGCACAAACAGCACGAAATGCCTCCTCGCCGGTGGCAGCCCGCTCCACATCTGCGCCAAACTCCTTTGATAGCATGTGATGAATGTTGCCATGGTCATAATCGCACTGGCCAACATCAAGAATTCTCGGTCTGTTCGTTGTCATCATAAGAAATCACTCCAACCTTTACGCTACGAGGTTCTACTTAATTGAATTCTTGGTGATACGCAATGCTATGCTCGGCTATTCGGCTGGCTTCGCATTCTGTGTCGGCCGCAAGACCTCCAGGTGTTCCCACAGCCTCATCACCAACCCGCCGGCCAGTTCGACATCTCGCAGATCATCTTTGTGAACCTCCGGGTCCAACGTCTCCACAAACTCGTTGAGTATGCCGTCTAGCGCATTTAATTCTTCTTCATTGATTTTCAGTTCTTGCGTTTTGTTTTTGGTCTCCATTTGGAGCGCGCAAAGGATCAGAGCCTATTTAAGGATTGCGGTGGCAGGAGTGATATCTCGATAGCTCGAGTAATATCAGTTGAAACGGTTTGTGCCATTAAATCGGCAACATCTAGCGCTAACAACCGCCCTACCGGAGACCATTAAGATCTCGCTCTTTGTTCCGTGTCAAGATCTCCCGCATCTTCTCCGTCCTCGATTCGATCCCGCGAATCTTCTCCGTTGCCAACTCAAACAACCGCTCAAGACTCATTTCCTGCATTTCTTCCTCGACCATGCAGAGTCACCCACATTGCACAATTCATAAGCGATCACCCGATTTGTGCTGTTCGTTTAGATCACTCGTTCTCGTATCTGCTCTTGAATCTTCGTCAAGCCGCGTGCCAATTCCTGCTGCTCGCCGAGTAGTTCCAAGACCTGTCCGAATTGAAGCTTAAGAGAATCGGTCTCCAGCTTTTGCCGCTGCAAGCGTTCCGAAGTGAGCTTCTCGCGGCGACCGGTATCTTCGAGTTGGTTTTGGATTTCCTCCAGGCTG
>JAJDEA010000120.1 GCA_029260035.1 Phycisphaerae bacterium | reverse complement strand
CAATTTGGCGGCACTCCATCAGTGCTGGATTTCATTGGCGTCCATTCTAGCCCAAACCTCGTATTGGCCATCGCCCATTTCGTTTGGCCGCGATTTGTCGAGGTCAAAGGCTGTATTCTCTTGCCTTGGGTATACGAACGAACAAAGTTTGAAAAATGGTGGTCACATCTCAAAGGAGATATATCGGCCATTGAATCTACACTCAATCATCTGCATCTTTGGGATGTTTTTGATGAAGATGGCGTCCAAGCCGAGGAAATCTTGATAGAGATCGGTCAGGTATTGGCTAGCACCTGGACGTGTTCACTTAAGCAGGCATATCCTGGCCGCGTCTTCGAAGTGGTATATTTCAATGAACCGGAAGACTACGGCCCGACTGTTGCGATCAGATCTTGCGGGCCTGCCGGGATGGGCTTGGAGGGAGTGACAAAAACGTAGCATCGTAAGACCTACGTCCTCTTGAACTGCCGATCCAGGTCTGCGCGCGACAGCCTCAACATAGTAGGCCTGCCATGCGGGCAGCTGCTCGCCTTGTCGATGAGGTGTCGTTTCGCCAGCAGTGCCGCGATTTCCGTTTCGCTCAGCGGATCGCCGGCTTTAACCGCAGCCTTGCATGACATCATGTCCAACACCGCGTGAATGACTTCTTCCGCCTCGGGGGCGACGGCTCGTTGTGTCAATAGCTCTGCAAGGTCACGAACGAATCCAACAACGTCTGTGTCTTTCAAAATGGCGGGGAAAGCGTGAACCGCAACGCTATCGGTGCCAAACTGCGTGATTTCGATGCCCAATCGCACCAGTAGTTCCTCGCTGGCAACGAGCGAAGCGATTTCTTTCGACGTGAGTTTTACCGACTCGGGGAGGAGCAACCGCTGCGCCTGCAAAGGCCCTTGCATGATGCGTCGGCTTAGCTCTTCAAACATCACCCGTTCGTGCAACGCGTGCTGGTCGATAATGACGATGCCATCTTCCGTCTCCGCAACGAGATAGAGATTGTGCAATTGTATGGCACGAGGCTGAGGCTCTTCGCCCGATGCCAGAAATCGGTCCAATGGTTGATTGTCTTTTTGGTTGGCCGTCGATTGGTCAGCGTGCTGCGAAGAGCCGTATAGAGATTTCCAGGCTTCCATGGAACCTGCGTGGCCATCACGCGACGTCGGCGACATGCCGGGTGAGCTACTTTCTCCGGATGCCGCGTGGTTGTCGCTGATCGAGCGAGACCAGGTCGGGGCGCTGTTCGCGTCGCCTGCAACGATCGGCGGCGTAGCTTTGAGCATCGCAGCAATATCCCGACGCGCACGATCCTGAGCGTGTGGGTCGGCGTCCGTTTGCGCGCGATGGGTCCGAAGCGCCGGGGAAAGCTCTGCCTGTTGGAACATCTCGCGCAGTGCGCTGAGCACCTGCGAATGAATCAGGTTCGAGTCTGCCCACCTGACTTCGATCTTGGTCGGGTGTACGTTTACGTCTACGAAAGAAGGGTCTACGGTAAGAAACAGAAACACAACGCCGTGACGATTTGGTTCGGTCAACCCTCGATGAGCCTCCTTGATCGCGTGTTGAATAAAGCGATCGCGGATGTAACGGTTATTAACATAGGTGAATTGCCATTGTGCGCTAGCCCGGGATTGAGCGGGGGGAGCAGCGTAAACATCAAGGGTAATGCCACGCTCGCATCGCTGGGTATGCATCAGGTCAGAGGCTAATTCCGTGCCGTAATGTTTGGCGATGCGCTCCAGTTTCTCTCGACAGGCTGGGAGCTTGTGGGTGACTCGGCCGTTATTGGTCAGCTCGAATCCGATAGCGTGGTGTGCGAGTGCTGCACGCGCGACCTGGTCGTTGATATGTCCAACTTCTGTCGCGTTCGCGCGAAGGAATTTGCGACGCGTTGGAACATTGAAAAACAGGTCCCGCACTTCAACGGTCGTCCCGATCGGCGCCCCTGCTGCCTGTGTTGATTCGACTTCCTCGGCTACGACGCGAATCTCGAACGCCTCGTCCTGATTTCCAGGCCTTGAAAGAATGCGCAGCTTGGAAATGGAAGAAATGCTCGCCAGCGCCTCGCCGCGAAAACCCATCGTTCCGATTTCGTATAAATCCTGTTCCGTCGGGAGCTTGCTCGTGGCATGAGGTATGACAGATAGCTTGAGTTCTTCCGCCGTCATGCCAAAGCCGTCATCCGTAACCCGTATGAACTCTTTCCCCCCATCTCGAATTTCGACGGCGATTCTTGTGGCGGTCGCGTCGATGGCGTTGTCCAGGAGTTCCTTGATGACGCTCGCTGGGCGCTCAACAACTTCACCTGCGGCTATTTTCTTCACGAGCGCATCGGGCAAGCGGCGGATTTTAGATTCCTGGGTCAAGATGTTGTTAGCCCTTGTGAGGGTGAGTCAGAAGAGGGCCAAAGGAATTCGCGATGGCAGCCCTCGAACCATATCGCAATGCTAAGTATAGTGCTCGTGCAACCGGTCAGCAAAGGCGTAAGTCGAGAGTTGCTAAAGCTATACCAAGATCTGTGAGTTTTTCGCTTGCATGCGACGTTGATCCAGCCATTGCGAGCGTTATGATACGCTTAGAAGTCGATCCAAGATCGAATGGTCAACAAAACGGAGTATACGGTTATGGAAATAAAGCGACCCATGAAAAGTCGATCATTCGTTCTTACGATGTTGATGCTCGGATTGTTTACGGCTTCGGGCTGTCGAGAAGCCAAGGAAAACACAGAGGTTGTGACGCTGGAAGGCAAAGTCGAGAAAATCGAGTTGGCCCAGGGAGGGTTGGGGCAACTCACCATATCCTACCACAGCGACAAGCACGATCAGGATATGGTCGGAACGGGGCTTGTGACGGACGAAACTGAGATCATGATTAACGGGATTGTTGCATCGTTGGCTGATATCCGGGAAGGCGAGCATATTCGCGGCGAAGTGCGCGTTGAGAAGAAAGGCGACGATCGAAAGCAAATCGCGATGAAGATTCACGTTGATCGAGCCGTGCCGATTGGTGGCTAGAGAAATTTCACGCTTGCTTTCGCGGGTGTGCCACTGCTCTTGAGCAGTGTGGAACGTGCTCGTTGGCGACTGGAGATCGCTGATCGAGAGCAGTGGCACACGATCCGGCATGACCCGTTAATTGGAGCTAGAGGTGTGACGCGGCGGTTTGGGAGTTCGCCTTCAGTAACGGACTTGATTTTGTCTTCCCGTTTTCACAAGAGAGCAACGTTTTTCTAGGCTTGAGGCAACAAATGATATACGGAATCCTAGGCCGAACATGGCGGCGAATTCTCACTGTCATCGTCATTGCATTAGTTTTCGATGTGACGGCGTTTGCCGAGCCTGCGTTAGTCGTAAAGGGTTCGAGTCGCATGGAGCCTATCCTCAAAAAACTGTCCACCCGTTTTCAAGAAACGCATCCTGCAACAACCATTAACGTAAAGGGCGGCAGCGCTGCGGCGGGATTTGACGCACTGCTCGATGGATCGGCTGATGTTGTTATGTCATCGCGTCCCGCCACATTGCGCGAGTTTCAGCGCGCCGACAGGAAGCTCGGCAAATCATTGGTTGCCGTGCCGATTGCTTCAGATGCTGTCGTCGTTTTTGTTCGACCCGACAATCCCCTGAAGTCCATAACGATGAATCAAATCAGGGACATTTTTTCGGGTAAGGTAACGACATGGGAGGGAGCCGGAGTCGCTGTCGATGGAACCGCCTTGCATCAACATGGTCCCGCTTGTGAGCATGATGAAGAGCGCGGAATCCCGATCTATTTGTATCTGCCGGAAGACGGCACGGGACCACATGGCGTCTTGAAAAACATCGCGTTACGCAAAACCGATTTTCCGTTCCGGGTGAAACGGCACGGCGCTCGCGATCTGGTTCACGCTGTGGCTGCTGATTCCAACGGGATGGGTTATGGCGATGCCAACTACACTGCAGGCGTGCGTGTACTTGGCGTCAAGAAAAGCGCCGACTCGCCCGCCATCTTCCCAACAGCTGAAACGATTCGCAATCGCAGCTATCCAATCACACACTATATGTACTTGTATTTTGCAGACCAACCCGCCGGGCTGGCGCAAGAGTTTCTCACATTCGCTTTAAGCGCGGAAGGCCAGGGGCTTATTGCTGAAACGGATGAAAGCGCCCAGCCTTTGAGTTTTGTGAGTGAATAATCGCGCCGCGGATGGATACTGCTACAACTCAAGCAGGAAACGCCGCCTCTCTTGCTGGATAGGCGTCTGTTTTTCAGAACGCGCACCGTTCTCGTCACCGATGTTGACTCTGTAGAGAGCGCAAGCCTAGAATCATCATCTATGCCATAGGCATTGGGGAATAGGGATTCGCAATCAGGGCTTCGGCGTGCCGATAAGAGGGGGCGAGTTGTATGTGGCCTTTCCGTCAATCATTTGTGTCATCACTGCGACGCGAGGCGAAAAAACTTCGTGTTACAACAGGGCACGAAGAATCAATCCTCGGCGAAGACGATGATACCATTGATATGGACCTTCATATTCTCTCCGGATTATTGGGAATACCGCCCGCGCAGTCCGGGTTTTTGACGGCCCTTATCTTCGCACAAGCGCAAAAGGACGGCGCATCCCGCGTTCGTCTTCACTTTGGCAGATGCAAAATGTTCTACAAGATCGATGGCACGGATTATGAAATGGTCCCGCCGCCTGCGATGGTTCTTGCGGATATGGTGAAGGAATTAGCAATTGCATCGGGTCTAGAATATGGCAAACCCGGCTCGCTGAGGCTGGATTTCGCGGATGCGCGGATCACATTGAAGATCGCCGCCGATATCAAGTCGGGAAACGACGATGATCCGTTCTTAGAAGTCACGGGGTTTACCGGCGAGCCTCGCCCGCCGATTGCTGAAGCCGATGAAAGTGCCCAGCCTTTGAGTTTTGGGGGCGAATAATACGCGTCTGCCATATCGCTTCGGAGTGTTCTACTGCGACAATAGTGCTGCGAGTGCGTCATCGTCCAGATCGAAATCGCTTACCGGGTTTTGGTATATTTGAAAATCCGATGAAACCCAAGAAACTCTGTAAGTCACTGAGTTGTATGCAAGGATCCAGGCGTACTCCCCCTTTCTGAGATATCCAAGCTCATCGACTATGGCTTCCGCAAGCCTATACGGGGATTCGGGTTGGGCTCGCAACACCCGTCGCAGAGATTCCATGTAGCTTGCTGCGAACTCCGCCCGCGATGGAGTTTTCCCCTTCCACCGACGTGCCATATCCTCGCCCGCGATAGCCATCGCAGGCGAATACGCTTTTGCGGAGTCGAGCAGCGTGCAAAGGTCATCGGGCACCTCTTCCAGCCCAACTTCGGACGGATCGTCATCGACGAAACTTACCTCGAAAATCGCCCAGGGTGCGTCCCGACCTGCATCTGCAAGAAGCAAGAATCCGTCGTGTTCTGGAAGCAGTGGTTCTCTTCCTCCCTCTGGCGAGTCAACCCAATTGACAAAGCAGTATCTCATAACTGATTCAAATACGACATCTCCAAGATGCTTCTCTCGAGAGCGTGGCGGACGGGAGGCATGCCCACGCTTGCGTGGTCATCGTCGAACACAATTTGAATGAGCGCACTCGTGGAACGGTTGCTGTAGCACTTGGATTGATAGCGATTCGATAATCGCAGATGAGGAAAATGAAGCAAAGGCACACCGCCACAACTTGATGTGACGACAGAAAGCAGAGTCTCTCCGAGGGTAACCGAGCCTCGGATACCGAAAGGTAATAGAAGTTCTAACTGCCGTGATACGGAATAAGTGCGAGAAAGCGGGCCTGCTTAACCGCCAGCTTGAGTGCCCGTTGCTCTTGCGTATTGGTGCCAGCGCGTTTGCGCGACATCAGCTTGCTGCTCGAGCTGACGAATTTTCTCAGCAGGTCAATTTCTTTGTAATCCAAAAGTCGGCCTTCCCATTCGGGCTTGTTCCGTTCGGGAAAGCGTGACGACGTGTGGTAGGATGCACTGCTGTTTGACTTGTTATCGCGGTCTCTGCCCATAATCAATTCTCACCATTTCAGCCTGATGTCTCGCCAGGATTCTGTGAATTCAAAACTCGGTCATATTCGTCAAGGTCAACAATTTCCGATTCTTCGATCAACAAGACCGGGATTCCATCGCGAATCGGATACTTCCGCCTTGTCTCCCGATCGGTCGAATACAGCCAACCGTCTACCAACTTGAGGCGTGCTTTGGAGGCTGGACACCTTAAAATGTCTAGCAGCCGTTCTTCGATAGCCTCTTTCGCACTCCGTTAGGGCAATAAAGCTCTTTGTTTGCCCAATAAACCACACCCGATATTGGATCGGCGATTATAGGCAAGATTTACCATTACGCAAGACGGGGTGCACCTGTACTACCACTTTGCGAATGAGTTACATTTTGACCACGGCAAACCGGCGTCGTATATTGGAGTTGGCGCTTATTTCCTTTTTCTGTCGACCCCTATGCGAGAATTTCAAAAAATGTCATGCACAAAAACAGCCGACCCATTCGGCGTAAAATCAACGCTTTCGACGCAAGGTGGGGAAGTTGCGTATTATTCGCTGCCTGGGTTAGTGACTTCCGGCGTTGGCGATGTCCAAAAGCTGCCCAGAAGTATTAAAGTGTTATTGGAAAGCGTTCTTCGTAACGTCGATGGATTTTCGATAACGGAGGACCATGTTCGGACGGTTGCAAAGTGGAGTCCGGCTGGGTCGCGCAAACAGGAAATTCCATTTATTCCTTCGCGCGTGTTGTTGCAGGATTTTACCGGCGTGCCGGCGGTCGTGGACCTCGCAGCTATGCGGGATGCGATGGCGCGTTTGGGTGGTGACCCGAAACGGATCAATCCTCTCATTCCTGTCGATCTTGTCATTGACCACTCTGTTCAGGTGGATGCATTTGGTTCTACCGATGCGCTCGGGATCAATGCGGATCGTGAATTCATGCGTAACCGCGAGCGGTACGAGTTTCTTCGCTGGGGCCAGAACGCGTTCGAGAATTTTCGAGTGGTTCCGCCGGCGACGGGGATCGTTCATCAAGTGAACCTCGAATACCTTGCCTCTGTTGTTTCAGCCCGAAAGGTCGGGGGGGAGATGACTGCGTTTCCGGACAGCCTGGTAGGTACTGACAGCCACACGACAATGATAAACGGACTGGGAGTGGTTGGCTGGGGCGTTGGCGGGATCGAGGCTGAGGCGATTATGCTTGGCCAGCCTATTTACATGCTCATGCCGGAAGTGATCGGATTTCGATTGACTGGCGAGCTGCCTGAGGGGACGACGGCTACTGACCTGGTTTTGACAGTGACCGAGATGCTTCGGAAGAAAGGTGTTGTCGGGAAGTTCGTCGAGTTCTTTGGCGAAGGATTGAGCCGAATGACGCTTGCCGACCGTGCAACCATCGCCAACATGGCGCCGGAATACGGCGCTACGATGGGGTTTTTCCCGGTTGATGAAGAGACGCTCAATTATATGCGCCGCACGGCTCGAAGCGATGACCTGGTCGATCTGGTCGAGCGGTACACCAAGGAGCAAGGCCTGTTTCAAACAGCGGATTCGCCGGACCCTGAGTATACGGATACGGTCGAGTTGGACATGAGCTCGATCGTGCCATCCTTGGCAGGGCCAAAAAGGCCACAAGATCGTATTGCACTTAGCGACATGAAATCAGCATTTCGAGAAAGCCTGCAGGCGCCGATCAGCGAGCGTGGATTTGCACTGGCTGATGATGCGATGGGTCGAAGTGTTTCCGTTCAATCAAACGGGGCTACGAGCGACCTGTGCCAGGGTTCCGTCGTGATTGCAGCCATTACGAGTTGCACAAACACGTCGAACCCGTCTGTGATGATCGCAGCGGGGCTTGTCGCGAAGAAGGCCAGTGAGAGAGGGCTTGCGGTCAAGCCACATGTGAAGACCAGTCTTGCGCCAGGTTCTCGTGTTGTGACGGATTATCTTGATGCTGCAGGCCTGACGCCCTATCTCGAAAAAATGGGATTCCACACGGTGGGGTATGGATGCACGACGTGCATCGGAAATAGTGGCCCGCTGCCGGAACCCGTGGCTGATGCCATCAAGCAAGGCGATCTAGTTGTGTCTTCGGTGCTGAGTGGGAATCGCAACTTCGAGGGTAGGGTTCACGCGCTCGTGAAGGCCAACTACTTGGCATCTCCCCCCTTGGTGGTAGCCTTTGCTATTGCAGGAACAACCGACGTGGACTTGAAGTCGGAGCCTCTGGGCAAGGGTTCGGATGGAAACGACGTTTTTCTAAAAGATGTTTGGCCTAGCCAGCAAGAGGTTCGCGATGCAGTGGATCAGGCTGTCACCGCGGATAAGTTCCAGAAGCAATATGGCCAGGTCTTTGACGCCAATGAGCGATGGAACCAAATCAGCGGGGGCGAGAGCGATACCTACGCGTGGAACGACGCCAGCACCTATGTACAGAACCCACCTTTCTTTGATGGGATGACGCAGGAAATTTCGCCGATCTCTTCGGTCGAAAACGCACGCGTTCTTATAATGGTGGGTGACTCCATCACGACAGATCATATATCCCCCGCTGGTGCGATTACGCCGGATTCTCCGGCGGGAAGATTTCTAATTGAGCAAAACGTCGAGCAGTCAGATTTCAACAGCTATGGTTCACGGCGTGGTAATGACCGGATCATGACACGGGGAACGTTTGCCAACATTCGCCTTAGAAACAAGCTCGCACCGGGGACTGAAGGCGGAGTGACTGTTCACCTGCCGAGCGGAGAGCAGATGTCGGTTTTTGATGCTGCTGACCGATACCGGGAGGATGGAACTCCGCTTATCGTACTTGCGGGCAAAGAATACGGTACGGGTTCATCACGAGATTGGGCAGCCAAGGGGACGCTTCTCTTAGGCGTCCGAGCTGTGATTGCTGAGAGCTATGAACGAATCCACCGTAGCAACCTGGTTGGAATGGGTGTGTTGCCTTTGCAGTTCAAAGCTGGTGAATCTGTGGCTGCCTTGGGTTTGACGGGGCACGAGGTGTTCGATTTCATCGGACTTGCTGACGATCTTGAGCCGGGGCAGGATATAGAAGTTCGTGCGACGGCTCCGGAGGGTGGGGACACGAAGACCTTCAGCGCGCTTGTTCGCATTGATACGCCGGTGGAAGTCAACTACTACCGACAGGGCGGGATTCTCCCGACAGTACTTCGCAATCTGGCGAGTGATTCGTAGGACACGATCGTCGGTGGTGACTATATGGCACTTTGGTGTGGCGGATCACATCTGTTCGAGTGTTTCGATGCCGAGTAGATGCAAGCCCAGCTTCAATGTGCGTGCGGTCAGGTCACACAACCGAAGCCTGGACATTTTCAGTTCTTCCGGCGATGCGTCGATCACGCGAACGCCGAGCTTCTTGTCGTAAAACCTGCTGAACGTCTTCGCCAGTGTAAACAGGTAATCGGTCAGGATATTCGGGCGAAGCTCCGTAGTTATTGTGTCGAGCGTTTCCGGGAACTGAAGCAGCTTCGTCGCCAGCGCGATTTCGGTCGCGTGTTCAAGTGTAATATTGGTGTCAGTTGGCCATGATGACCAGTCGACGCCAGCTTTTCTTCCTATAGAGCGAATGCGTGCGTAGGCATATTGCAAATAAGGGGCGGTGTTCCCTTCCAGCGACAGCATGATGTTGAGGTCGAATTTGTAATCGCTGCTCATGGAATGAGAAAGATCGAAGTATTTGATCGCGCCCAGGCCTATTGTTTCCGCTATGCGATCAACCTCATCGTTTTCCTGATTAGTTGGGTTGTCGGCTGTCTCGGATTTTGTATTCACCGCTACATTGCGCGCTCGCTCGACGGCTTCGTCTAAGAGGTCTTTGAGTTTGACCGTGCCTCCGTCGCGCGTCTTGAAGGGCTTGCCTGAAGACGCCAACATGCTACCGAAACCGAGATGTCGCAATATGACATTTTCCTTCGCCCAATCCAGCTTACGCACGGCTGCAAAAACCATATCGAAATGCTGCTTTTGGGGAATGCCCACAACGTATATGATCCGCGTGGCGTTAAGGGTCTCGACGCGGTGGACGATCGTCGCCAGGTCGGACGTGGCGTAATTGAAGCCTCCGTCAGATTTTCGCACGATCAGCGGCAGCGGTTCTCCGTCGCGTGCTTTGAAGCCATCCATGAACAGACATAGCGCGCCATCACTGTCGGCGACGTACCAGTCTTTCGGTTTGTCTTTCGACTCCTGTTCCTGTTGGATTTGCTCAAGCCTGTCGACAACTTCTTCCATGAGTTTGGTGTAGGCGCTTTCCCCTCGATCTTCGAGGCGCACGTTTAATCTGTCGTAAATGGCATGGCAATGTCGTAACGACTCATCGCAAAACGCTTTCCATATTCGACGTGTCGCGACGTCGCCTTGTTGAAGCGCCACGACGGTCTCGCGCGATTCTGTCTTAAAGGCGTCGTCTTTGTCGAACAGAGCTTTGGCTTCGACGTAAAATGACTCCAAATCTTTGATTTCCAGCGATTCCGGCTGATCGATCACATCCGGCTTTGTTCGGCGAAGGTATGCCACGAGCATGCCGAATTGCGTACCCCAGTCGCCGACGTGGTTTTCTCTGTGAACCTTGTGGCCTTGGAATTCCAGGATTCGGCAGATGCAGTCGCCAATGACAGTACTTCGAAGATGGCCGACGTGCATTTCCTTGGCAAGATTGGGGCTGGATAGGTCGACCACGACCGTTTCCGGCTTTGGACAGACGGCGATTCCCAATCGATCACCCTTTGTGTCCGACGCGAGTGGAATTGTCTGTAAACACCCGGCAATGAAACCCGGTTTGAGCCGGAGGTTGACGAACCCCGGACCTGCGATTTCCGGTGTTTCGCAAATGTCATCTATGAGTAGGTTTTCAATGATCGCTGACGCGATTTCTCGAGGCTTCTTGCCGAGCGCTTTGGCCAAACCCATTGCGCAGTTTGATTGATAATCGCCGAATTTGTCGTCCTGCGAAGCCCGAACCAGCGGATCGCCGCCAGCGTCGATTTTGATCATGGCGTCCTGGACGCGTTCTGTCAGAACTTGCAGTGTTGAATTCAACTTGCCGGGACTCCATTTAAGAGAGGGCCATTCTCACGAATCACAATGCGTTATCTAACCGTTATCACCCTAAGCACAAGGTATCGCGTCTTCAGTGCATCTGCGAGTTTTCAGCGGATGATCGTACAATGAAGCGCTTCGGTGTCTCCGCGACAAAATAACACGGCTGATAGAAACTATCAGAATTGCGAGATTGGACAAGCGCAATGTAGGTCAATGGCGTTGTTTGGCGGTTCTTCTGTTCGAGTGCGGAGCGGCTAGGCGGTTTCCGATCTCTTCCATTCGACCCGCGGAGCGTCTCCCCAAAGCAACTCAAGATCGTAATAGGTGCGGTAGGGTTTTGCGAAAAGATGAAAAACGACATCGACAAAATCGACGACGATCCAGGCAGCGTTTTCCCGGCCACAGAATCCGTATGGCTTCTCGCCCACCTTCTTGGCGTATTCGATGATCTGGTCCGCGACAGCCCGCATTTGCCGTTCTGACGTGCCCGTTCCGATCACAACGTGGTTCGTTACGGGACTGATCCCGCTTAGGTCCAGCGAAATGATGTCCTCGGTCTTGTAATCGTGTGCGATACGAGCGAGTTCGATCGAAAATTGTCGTGCGTCTGTTTGTGCCACGAGCGGAGTATAACGGATATCACACGGACATTCCAGAGCCGTTTTCTCTATGCTGGCTGCCATAAACGGGGTGGTTGGAGGGAGGATATGTCGTAGGCCTCTTACATAAGTTTGGCCCCGTTTTCGTGGATCCAGTCGATCTTCTTGATGACCATATTCAAGACGCGAAACCCCGCCCATCTGCCTACGGAGCCGGTCAGTCTGATTGGTGCAACGCATTCGGCGATGAGCGCTTGAATCATCAAGCCCGGGATCGCGGACCGTTCCTCGTCTGAAAGTGGCAAGCACTTCTCATAAGCAGCCAGGAAAGAGCCAAACCGTTCGCGGTCGATCTCGGCTGGCCAGGTAGCGGGGTCGCCGTTTCCCGTTATAGAGAATTGATGAACGCCATTCGCAACCTCGACAATGCGTTTCGACTCGCGCGATGCATCAAAATCGATTACGGCGACGACTTGATTGTTACGAAACAACATGTTCCCCGGATGCCAATCTGCATGAATGATTTGTGACGGTAAGGTGTCGATCCCGGCGGATCGAACCTCTCCTGCGGCATTGTCATAGGATTCAGATAGTGACGAAATCATAGCGTCCAGGTCGGACTCTGTTCCGGTGAAACTGTCGTGCGAGCTGAGCGTTGCGGCAATCCCCTGCAACCCGGTTCGGACGCTCGATGCGTCGTGGTAGTCACCTTTGGGTACCGTAACGGAATCGGGCAACTCAATGCTCGTCAGCGATTCATGTAGACGTGCCAACATGTCGGCGGCGCTTGACGCTTCAGCTGTGGTTCGTTTGTAAGGTTGCCCTGCGACGTATGAAAACAATTCGTAGACATGGCCTTTCCACTGCAAGAAGGTGCCTTGTGTTTCTCGCGTTTCTACAAGACGAGCTACGGGAAAGCCTGCGCAAGCCAAATGCTGTTGGATTCGATGAGCGAATCGGACTCGATCCGGGTGTGCCTTTTGGGTTGAGCGTCTCTTGAGGAGGAATTTTCCCTGATTGCTGACAATGCCAATTTTCGGGCTTCGACGCGAGCCTCGATTCAATTCCGTGACTGACTCGATGACGCCAATGTCGAAGTAGCTTAGAATGACGGCCAATTCTTCGCTTTGGAATGTCGCCCGCTGATTATGCAAGTAGAACTTCCTATCAGGTCGCCGTCTTGCAGAGTTGTTTTCGCCTTATTGGATGATATCCACCTAATCTTGTGGGTCCACCGGCTAGGGCGAAAAAACGGCAAACTGGCATCGAATTGGGGCCTCTGTGGCTTTGCGCTGTCAGATTGAAGGTAGAATAGGGTGAAATAGGAGTTGATTCGATGGATCGAGAGCAGGCTTGGGTAATCCTGAACGAATATACCAGGAATCCGGCATTGGTTCGTCACGGACAATGCGTTGAGGCATCGATGCGGCATTATGCATTGCTGCTGGGTGGCGATGAAGAGCAATGGGCCATTGCAGGCTTGTTGCATGATTTTGATTACGAGCGTTGGCCTGATCCTGCGGACCACACGAAGCAAGGCGCAAGAATCCTGCGCGAACAAGGATGTGATGAGGAGATCATCACGGCGATTTGCTCGCATGTGCCTTGGAACGAAGACAAGTTTCCTCGCGATACGTCCATTCGGAAAGCGCTGTTTGCTGTAGATGAGTTGAGCGGCTTCATCTACGCGTGCGCGCTTGTGCGTCCGCAGCAAATGGAAGGCCTGACAGCCAAGAGTGTCACAAAAAAAATAAAGCAGAAAAGTTTCGCAGCCGCTGTGTCACGGGCGGACATTGTACGAGGCGCAGAACTGCTTGAGTTGCCCCTCGCCGAACATATCACGAATTGCATAGCCGCGATCAACAAGATTGCCGCTGACGTTGATTTGGTTTCAAGTCCATAATCGAGCGCGCATTTTCAATCGAGCGTGTGTCGAAGTCGGTTCACCTTATCAAAGTGTGTTCTTGACTTGGCACACGGCTTGCAGTAGTTCTTCCCGGGACTGGGCAGATGTCATTTCATTGGCACAAGGAAAAAACGCATCATCTTGAGACGAAGCGAGGGGTAACCCTTGGTTTCATTTGAGACATTAAGGTTGTGCGATATAGAACTAGTGTATTTCACCTATTCAGTTGTGGTCGTTGGTTGTCCGACAGACTAAACTAGTAGAAGTAAGGGTATTCGAAAGTTCTCCATCGGGGTTGCCTGTGCTTTTTGGAACTGTCCATATCGTTGACGATGACGAGTCAATCCGTCGCTCGATCAGTACATTATTAGAGACGGTTAATGTGCGGGTTTGTTCTTACGCGTCCGCGGAAGACTTCCTGTCTGGATATCAGAATTCCGATCCGGAATGTTTGCTCCTGGACCTGCGTATGCCGGGGATGAGCGGCATGGAACTGCTGGATCAACTCAATCGGCAGCACTGTTCCATCGCGATGATTATCATCAGCCAATACGCGAATGCTCGTTTGGCCGTTAGGGCAATCAAAGGCGGTGCCCTTGACGTGCTGGAAAAGCCGCTTCGGGATGAGGAACTGATTCAGTGTGTAAAAGATGCGTTTGTTGTTGATGCGCGCTTGAAACAGGAGCGTACTTTTCTGGCTGACATTCTTTCGCGCATCGACTTGCTTACGCCTCGCGAGTTGGATGTGTCGCGGCGTGTCGTATCCGGTCTGCCCAACAAGGTTATCGCCGCAGAGTTTGGTCTGAGTCAGAAAACGATTGAGGCGCATCGCGCCAAAGTCATGAAAAAGATGAAAGCCGGGTCACTAGCTGAGCTTGTTCAGGTTTTCTGTGCCATAAACGCCGCCACTACCAGCACGTCTACACCGTGCCCTATCCTGGCGTCGGGGACATCCCCTAAGAGTTCTTTTCCTTCTTCGGGTTCTCCGCCGAAGGCTCCAATGCGCGGCCCTGAGACGCCGCAGCCTAACAAGCACACTTGATCGCGGACCTCCGCCCGTGCTCTTACGATTCAATTCGCTTGTGTCGGTGTGGTGGTCGATCCATCAGAAAACTCACCCGCGCCCGATCTTCGTTTTTTAGTGTGCGTTCCAATATCCGCTTGGCTGCCCGAAGATCGGTACGGCGTGTCGTATGCACGACCATGACTTGCGCGTCGGGCACTGCCTCCAGAATTTTTGCGAAATCATCAACGTGAATGTGACGTCCGGCTCGCGCTCGGCTTTGATGCTCTGCGTCAAAGAACGTACACTCGACGATAAGCGCTTGGCTTTTTTGGACGAAATCCAAATCCAGAAATCGCCCAAGGGCCGTATCCCCCGTGTGCGTAAGCAGCGGAATCTCCACGCGATCTTCGATTTTGACGCCCTTCTTTTTGAGCGCGACGATTTCAGGACCTGATAGGCCATGGAATTCCGGCTTGAGTCTGTTGCGGACTTCGATCAGCGTGTATCCAAGCGAACTGCCAATGTGGTTTACGGTGAAAGGCCTAATCAGAAGCCCTCGACGGATCGGAACGTCCTCGAGATGTTCCACGCCGAGAATCTGCCCAGGTGATGGATGCCCTTCAATGTCCCCCCAGATGTCCATCAGCTTTTGGATTAACTGAGCCAGGCTTCGATGTACGATGACTCGCCCCGGAGCGACCCCTACGAAAGTCCTTTGAGAAAGGTAGTACGCGATCCCGGCGGCATGGTCCATGTGGCCGTGCGTAAGGCAGACATTGTCGATGGAAATGATTTCTCGGGGTGCCCGTCCTACATCAAAGCAAACACTGTATTCAGGCAGGGCGATGACCGTTTCTTCGCCAGCCAGCGAAAACCCGACAATTTCGATATCGTTTAGCTTTTTTCGCATCATTTTTCCCATTCCTCGTTGATAATGGATAAAGGCCCTGTTCGTCTATGGCGCCAGCCTTGAAAAGTGAATTCCGGCGATTGCTGGGGTCTATGCGGCGATTTGTGGCATTGGCGTTTAAGGTGAGTCCCGATGTTGGAGAAAGTCCGGCTATTTTAACTTTGGATTAGAGCAAGCTCTAATCTGCTGTAGGGTTCAGAAGCACGGTTCTCCTCGAACATATGGGCAGTTCGCAGCTACATTTGACTGTTCGCTGCTTTAGCATGATTTGACATTGAACCTTCTATGGAAGTAGGCTTTGGAAGCTCAAAAGCTAGATGCGCTGCGGTTGCCAACGCGGATCGAAGCCTTCATGTTCTTTTTTCTAGCGAGCGCCTATGTACTGTCCTTCCTGCAAAGAAAATCAGAACAAAGTGATTGATTCCCGTTTGACTGAGGGGGGGGCGGCGATACGTCGGCGTCGGGTGTGTAGCGAATGTGGCCGACGGTTTACGACCAAGGAGCGAGTCGAGCGAGAGATCAGGCTTACCGTTGTGAAGGCGGGTGGCCAGCGAGTGCCGTATCAGCGTGACAAGATCGCAGCGGGTATTGAGAGGGCTTGCTATAAACTGGACGTTTCGGAAGTCGAGCTACAAGCTTTGTTGATTCGAGTTGAAGAAGACCTGTTCAACGAACATGACCGCGAAATCTCAAGTGAACAAATCGGTAGCGTAGTGGGTCGGCACCTGCAACGTTTGAATCAAGTCGCGTACGTTCGTTTTATGAGTGTTCACCGAAAGTTTCAAACCGTCGAAGAGTTTGTCGAGGAGATTCGAGATGTGCGCGTAGAAGTTGCTCGCGATGATCCGCGTCAAGAATCTCTTTTTGGCAGTTGATACTTCCCTTGCTTATAAAGAGGCCGTCGTGTGTCTGACACTGAAACACCCGTCTTAGAGCGACTCCGGACGGCATTGATCGGTGGGGGCGTTCCGTTTGTCCATACAACACACGAGCCGGTTTATACAAGTGTTGAAGCTGCTCGCGTTCGCGGAACCTCTCTGCATAGCGGAGCGAAGGCGCTTATCATCAAAGGCAAAGAGGGGTTCCTCTTGGCGGTTATTCCTGCGGATCGCTCGCTCGACAGCCCTGCCTTACGCAAGATCATCCGATCCAAGAGTCTGCGATTTGCGACAAAAGAGGAAGTCCTCGAGTTGACGGGGCTTGCGCCGGGTTCGATTCCTCCCTTCGGGAGCCTATTCGGGTTGTCTACCTATTGCGACAATGGATTGTCAGAAAACGAACACATCAATTTCAACGCAGGCAGTCACTCGGATTCATTCCAGATGACAAGTGACGACTTCGTGCGATTTGAGAAGCCGCAGATGGCGCAAATTGCAAAACCCGCCGCGAGCTAGATCAAGGACAATTCTGAACTAGGACGACTCTCTCGAATGATCCCCGGGAAATGCTAGGCATGGTGAGATGATCTCAAGTCGAGCACTTGTTGTGGATTATCACATCTGCCATCGATCGCCATGTATTACAAGTCGGGCGGGTCACTCTTAGCCTGCGACAACTACACAATGGTGTCCCTATCATGGCCGGTGATTCGATACATTTCGCGTTCATTTTGTCAGTCGCGCATATTCAGACGCTTTGCGGCACATCAAGGCAACAGGGGCTTCAGTAGGTTTTCAATCTCAAGGCATGCATTCCCGACTTCGTTCGGATCCTCTACAAGCCTTTCCACATCGGTTAACTGCATACCATATTCCAAAGCCCCTTTCAATTGTGGGTCATCCAATGTCTTGTCGAAATACAATAACAAATCCAGGTTGAAAATAATATTTTCTGCCTGCTTGATGGAGATTGTTTCCTCCTTAAGACATCGGACAACGCTCGTCATGAGCAACAAAATAACGGCTCTTGCATCTTCTTTTTGAAGTTGGCTTAGCAAGTCAACTAACGGTATTTGTTTGTCTAGCATCTTTCGTTCTCCGTACAATCAGTTGAAGTTCTTCCAACCCACCGGAACCTTGCCGGAATCAGGGATGGACTTGAGTAGGAATTTTACTCCTTTTGCAGCCTTCCCAAGATTCCCAATTAGTGCCATGGCGACGACAAATTCATCGCCCGGGCCTCGGCCGCCGTCTCCGCAAAGGAACTGCGACGCCTAGACATAGGTTTCCTTGCCACGATTGGTGATGCAATAGGCTTCGTACTGTGGCGAATCATCAAAGCATTTGAAATCCAGCCCGCCCTCAAAATGGAGAACCAGAGTTCCTTTGCCGTGAACTTCTGCGGTTTCGACGGTCTTCTCAAGCAACTGCATGAGAGTCGATTTCTGAATGGGGATTTCCTCTCTTGTGCCTGAATCGCTCGAATCGACTTGATACTCATAAGAAGATTCAATAGTTATAGATAAGTTTTGGTCGAACGAAAGATGCGCGGTATTTGCTGTAAACGAGACCATCTCAAGTGTCCTTCCAACGAAGATTGAGAAATCAAAATCTTTGGATAGTCCATACACGGATGTTAGCTCCTCAACGTGCCAATCAATTGTGGAATCGGACTGTTTTTCTTTTCCGGGATGGATTCACGATTCACGGCGACGTTTGATTGTTTGTGCCGACGGAGATTCCCGTCACCGTATTCCGCATGTCTTGTCCTCAACGGTTCTTGGACGGATGGCATCTCGATGCGAAGTAATAGGCGAGGAGCATGAATGTCGCGACTGCTCCGATAGTCGGCAACGTGCCGCCGAGGATTTCGGGTGCCCAGGTGTGTCCCAACTCACCGGGCAGCGGCAGTTTTTCCTGTCCGGGCTGTGGTGGATAATTCTGCCAAAAGACGACCCCAGCTATTAAAACGCCGAGTAACCCTTCACCGCCGACAAGTCCCGAGCCGAACAATACGCCCGACTCTCTGCGAGAGGCTTTGTCTTCATCGTTCTTGCCGAGACGTTCGACAACGTATCGTAAACAGCCTCCCAGGAATACCGGAACCATTGTCGTGACAGGAAGGTATACGCCCACCGCAAAAGGCAGCGATGGCAGCCTTGCAATTTCTGCGATGAGCGTAATCCCAACGCCGATTGCAACGAGGGTCCAAGGCAGTTTGGCCTGCAGAACACCTTCGATGACGACTTTCATAAGTGTAGCCTGAGGGGCTGGGAGTTCGGCACTACCAAGCCCCAGTGATTTGTCGAGCAGCAGGACGGTTGCGCAAACTGCGGTTGCCGATGTCAATACGCCAATGAGTTCGCCGGTTTGTTGCTTCCAAGGTGTTGCGCCGAGTAGGAATCCCGTCTTGAGGTCCTGTGATGTATCACCCGAAATGGAAGCTGCGATGGCGACGACACAGCCGACGGTAAGTGCTGCAACCATGCCAGTTTGATCCGTCCAGCCGAAGAGAAGAAATATCGTGGACGTTCCGAGTAGCGCTGCGATTGTCATGCCGCTCGTCGGGTTCGATGTGACGCCCACAAGGCCCACGATTCTCGACGCTACGGTTACGAAGAAGAATGAGAAAATTACGACGCAGACGGATGCAACTATGCGTACAGAGAGTGTAGAAATCGCGCCGAAGATACTTGGGACAAAGGCCATGCATGCCGCTATGATGCAAACACCGATGAGGACGAAGTGGAGTGGTAAATCTTGTGACGTTCGAACGGCAGATTTTCCAACCTCGCCTGCCCGCTTTCGCAACTGCCTTGCTCCGATGCGGAAACTCTCGATCATGGTGGGAATGCTACGGATCAGTGTGATGAGTCCTGCTGACGCTACCGCACCAGCTCCGATATACCGAACATAACGTGTCCAGATTTCACCGGCGCTCATGGCCGAAATAAGGTTGACGGTTTCGGGGAAGAGGGGTGTGGACCGTTCCGCGCCCCAAGCTGCGATGATTGGGATGATCGCAAGTGACGACAGAAGTCCGCCCCCAACCATTACTGCCCCAATCTTTGGACCTAAGATGAATCCCACGCCGAAGAGGGCGGATGACATCTTCACGCCGACTTGAGCCTTGGGAAGAAACGGGATGGAAAACTTGACAGCATCCGGAAAAACTTTGAGCCACGAGAAGACCAGTTTGAATGCGGCGCCAACGCCTAAGGCGATAAAGACGTTTTTTGCCTTCGCACCGCCTACTTCGCTGGCGACAAGCACTTCTGCGCAGGCGGTTCCTTCGGGGTAGGGTAGCTTGCCATGTTCGCGTGACATGAGGAAAGAGCGAAGCGGAATCATAAAAAGTACGCCAAGTAGCCCGCCACAGGCTGCCAACAACGTCATTTGCAGGAGCCTTGGCTCAATTCCCCACATGAACAGCGCTGGAAGCGTGAATATGACGCCACTTGCAACGGAGCTGGAGGCGGAGCCGATCGTCTGCGAGAGATTGGCCTCCAGCAGCGTGCCTCGAATGCCAAGCCCTCGCATGGCTCGAAACGCTGCGACGGTCATGACAGCGACCGGAATGGACGTCGAGATTGTTAAACCGACCTGCAAGCCCAGATATGCATTGGCAGCTCCGAACAGGATGCCGAAAAAGATGCCCGGAATTACGGCTTTTAAGGTGAATTCCAACGGCGTCTCGGTGGGCGAGACGTAGGGCTGGTAAGTTTCACCCGGAGGTAGAGGTTCATACGCCTGATGGCTGAGTCCGTTCTTGCTCATATCTCTTCCTTATGCCGTCCGCTCTCGTTTGGATCGTAGTGCATCTTAAGCGGAGTTAGGAGAGCTTGGCAACGAATCACTGTGGGGAGGGCGAAAGCCTCATTTGCGAGCAACTGTGTTTGGAAAACCCTACGGTAGGCAGTCTTGCTTCAGTTTCAGTAGCGGCACGGCTGGCCAAGCCAAACCCTATCCGTATAATCCTCGATTCTCGTAGGAGAGTCGAAAGAGAGAACAAATTGGTTAAAGGAAAACTCGTGAGGAGATTACAAATGCGAAAACTATCTATTCTTGCTGGGGCGATGGCTTGCTGTGCGCTAACTGTTGGTGGTTGTCCATCTGCGAATCCCGCAGCAATGGTCTTGGCGGGAAATTGGACGGGGACGGCTGGGGATGGAACCCTTTTCAGTCTGACATTCAACGCCGCGGGCATTCTTGTGGAAGTATCCACGACGGGCGCCGACGATGTTACGGTGACCGCCAATGTTCCGGGAGCATCCTCCACCGTGGAAGGCAGCGATGTGACCATCGAGGTTAACGTTGGGGACCAAGCGATCGTCTATTCGGGTGTGCTTAGCACGGATGAGAACACAATCACGGGATCGTTGGCTGCCGAACTGCTGTTTGGCGATACCGTGGAAGTAACCATACCCGCTGGGTCATTCAATTTGGTTCGCGTGATCGATGAAACCGCGAACGATAATGACAACGACAATGGTGCCAGCAACGACAACATGAATGACAACAGCGATGACAATGAAAATGATAACGGAGACGGCACCGTAGAAATGACGTTTACGGCTATGCTGACTGGCGACCAGGAAGTCCCGGCTGTTGAAACCGAAGGCTCGGGGAAGGGGACGTTTACGCTCAGTGAAGACATGACGATGCTCACTTTCGAGGTGACAGCATCCGGATTGTCCGGGCCGATTGTTGGTGCGCATTTTCATGCCGCACCGGCCGGCGAGAATGGAGCGGTAGTCTTCGATCTGACTGATCTTGTTGAAGAAACCGAAGGCGAAGTGACCATCATGGGAACGATCGATGTAGCAGAGATTGATGTCGATATGCCCGTCGAGGACCTGCTCGGTGGCAACCTCTATGTTAATCTGCACACGGAAGCGAATTCAGGTGGTGAGATTAGAGGGCAAGTTATTGTTGACGCCGATGATGATGACGGAGAAGGCGATAACGACAACGGCAATGACGATAATATGAACGCCGGTGATGATGATAACGGCAACGATAATGCAAACGAGAATGAGAACGACAACTCAGCGACTAACGAAAACGATAACGACAATATGAATGCCAACGACAACGGTACAGGCGATGACATGAACGACAATAGTGCGCCGCTCACCGGTGATGTGGCAGCTGGCGAGACGTTTGTTGCGGACAACTGTTCCGCCTGTCACGGAGCGGATGGCGCGAGTGGTGCCCAGCCCAATATTCAGGGCAAATCGGCGTCGGAGATTTCAGAGAAGATCTCCGCTGGCGGCGCTCATTCAGGGATTACGCTGACCGATCAGGATGCGGCAGACGCTGCAGCCTATTTGGGTAGTTTCTAGAGAAAAGTAGACCGTTTCCTGTTGTCTCAACTAACAAGCAGCGCTCATCCGTTTTGGGGTGGGCGCTGCTTTTTTGTGGGTTATCGAGATTCGATTTCCTGTGGAAGACCTATTGTTTGCCGAACGTGACAATCAATACGCCAGCGGCTGCGAGTATGACCGCAGATAGTTTTCGTCTGGTGAAAGGCTCCTTGAGGATGATTGTCGCGAGGATCAATGCGAAGATCATGGATGTCTGATTGAGAATGGCGGCTATGGAAGCCCGCGCATATTTGAAACCCGCGACCCAGAAGATCATCGCAAGATAGGTGCCGAGGAAGGAGGCGGGAATGCTCACCTTCCATACAGCTGTAGGGCGAAATACCGACCATATCTCACGGCGTTTGGGTGAGGCGAGGGCCAAAGCGGAAAGAGCCAGTGTTCCCGCGATCATGCGGAGCGTCGTCGCGGCGATCAGCGGGAATCCCTGCCCTTCGAGAACGGGTTTGGCCAATACGATGCCAATAGCCATGAGCAACATGGCGCTCGCGCCCGCCGCGAATCCTCGAATTACGTCTCTGCGTGTTCGACCAAGGGGTGGATGATGTTTCGATGAGATGAGAACAGCCGTCACGACCAAGCCAACTCCGACGTATTGGAATGGTGATAGCGTCTCTGCCAGAAACCAGGCGGCCAGCAAGATCACTGCAGGGCTGTAGAGGCATTCCACGACCGTTACGAAGCCGACGCCGATCTTTTGGAGTGCGTAAAAGAGCGCTGTATCCGCCAAGGCGATTCCCAGAAATCCGCTGATGATTAGAATCAGGTAGTCTTCGGTTTCAAAGCTGCTGAGTGTGTCGATGCTCTCGCCCGAGACGAGCAGGGTTATGAACAGGAAAACGAGGCCTACGACGTTCTTGAAGAGGTTTAGTGAAATGGCGGAGATTCGTTCGCCGCTGAGTTTGAAGAGTATCAGCGCGCAGGCCCAGGTGACAGCTGCGAGCAATGAATAGATTTCTCCCTGAATCTCGACGTTCATCGAATGGACTATAGTTCTTTGGTGACGAGTCTCATAGCGGCGTGATCGGAGCAAGCTCTGTTCTTCTGTCGCGTTCGAACCCTTGTCTTGGCGGGTGGATTGATTCGGAGTCGTCATGCCCAATTGAATGAAGTCGCCCCGAGGCAGTGTTCTCGTAACTTGTGTGTGCGACATTTCGCTGGTATGTAAAGGATCCGTTGTGAATTAGGCCGATTTATTGAATGGGGAATTTCGATGAAATACTGGGCTGCCTTGGTATTAGCACTGAGTCTCAATGCGACCGCAAACCTCCTGATGAAAATGGGTATGAACACGGTGCAGGAAGCGGGCGGGCTTTTTCGAGGGGGAGCGGTGAGTGCAGTCAAGGCGGTTCTGACAAGTACCACCCTCATGATCGGTCTTTTTTGTTTTGCTGCGAACGCAGCGTTGTATATGTTTGCGTTGCAGAGCAAGACGCTCAAGATCAGCCTTGCGTATCCGATTATGGTAGGTGGCGGTTTTGCCCTCATCGCTCTCGTGGCTCGGTTTCATCCGATGCTTGCGGAAAGGCTGACGTGGGGACAATGGGTGGGTGTTGCGATGGTGCTTGCTGGTGTTGTCGTGATTGCGACGCAAGCCCAGGCGACGCCGACGTAGACATGAAGACTGAGAGGTGTCGATGTCAGAAGGAAAAGTCAAAGCGATTGCGTATCGCAGCAACTCACGCGATTCGATGATAGAGATTGATCAATGTTCGGTACTCGCTGGCAAGGGGCTGGAACTTGAAACGCGAAAGCCCGGCACGCGAAATGTCACTCTATTGGCAGTGTTATCGTGGCAGGATGTCTGTCGAGATTTGAACGTGGAGTTACCTTGGCATATTCGCCGGGCCAATCTTCTGGTCGAGGGTGCCGATCTTCAGTCATTTCTATCAAAGACAATCTCTATCGGCGAGTTGCGTGTGGAGATTCTTGACGAGACCAGGCCCTGCAAACTGATGGACGAATTGCATGAAGGCCTGCGTGAGGCACTGAAACCAGCGTTTCGCGGTGGTGTGTTCGGCAGGGTGTTGACCGGCGGTGCGATTGCGGTCGGTGACACTGTGGGGATCATCTCTCCGAGTGCTTAGTGCTTTGTTACCTCTCGCATGCGCGAGCATGTTTTTTTGAATCTTGCACGACCATGGCCACGCAAGCGTGGACCATGCCACCCACTGTCAATCTATCAATACACATGCGATGAAGCGCTAGATCATCGTGTTGATATGCTGATAGATGGCTCGTGTCGCTGTGGAGCGATTGAGGGTGTAGAAATGGATGCCGCTGACGCCTTGCTCTATGAGTGATATGCATTGCTGCGTGCTATGGTAAGTGCCAATGTGACGCACGGCTTCCTTGTCGTCTTCGACTGATTCGATTTTGCGCAACAGATCTTTCGGGATCGATGCCCCGCACATTTGCGTGAATCGTTTAACCTGCTTAACGCTAAGAACGGGCATGATTCCGGCGGCGATGGGGGCGTCAATACCAGCTGCCTCGGCGCGGTCACGGAAACGAAAGAACAGATCGTTGTCGAAGAAGAGTTGAGAAATCAGGAAATCAACTCCTGCGTCGACTTTGCGTTTGAGATTGTCCAGGTCTGCTGAAGGGTTGGCGGCTTCGACGTGCCCCTCGGGGTAACAAGCTGCACCGATACACAGCTTCGAGCGTTCTCGCACGAAGGCGACCAATTCGTTGGCATAGCGGAAGCCTCCGTCGGTTGGTGTGAACTCGGCAGTTCCGTCCGGCGGGTCGCCTCGAAGTGCAAGGACATTTTCAATGCCTTGTTTCTTCAGTTCGTCGATGATGAGACTCAGCTCGTCGCGCGTCGAGCCTACACAAGTGAGGTGTGCCATCGCCTCGATTCCGATGTCGTTTTTGATGCGCCCGACCAGCTCTATGGTCTTGCGACGGGTTGCGCCGCCTGCTCCGTATGTTACGGAAACATAGGTTGGATCAAGAGGTTCGAGCTTCTCGACGGTCTTGTAGAGGTCCCAAAAGCCTATTTCGTCTTTGGGGGGGAAGAACTCAAAGGATAGCGCGGGTTTCTTCTGGTCGAGTTTTTCACGAATACGCATAATGAACGACCCGACTGGGCGCGGCAGGATTCGAACCTGCGAAGGCATTGCCAACGGGTTTACAGCCCGTCCCCTTTGGCCAGCTCGGGCACACGCCCCATTGCCCGATCCTTCGGAAGTTTCAACAATACTACCGAATCATCGGGAATAAGAGGGGCGTTTCTACAACAAGAAGCCCCAGATGACAAGCCTTCCGATTCATGTCTTCTGTGAAGAAGAGGGCATGGCCAGGCGTAAACCTGCCGAACGATTTTCGGTATCTTGGCAAACAGTACCCAAAGGCGAAGCCAGATGTTGCCAAGAGGCTATTGTCCTGTCTGAATCACGAAGTCCAAAAGGCCGAAAAGCAGCGCTAGAATAAATGCTGACAAATTCAAAATGCTCGACATATCTTCAATCTCCAAAGTGAAGGAACTCGGTTGTTTCGCTTGCTATGGCGTTGGAATGACGGCTGACAAGGTTCCAAAGAACATCAGACCAAAGAATAGTATCGCGCTAATGATCCTGCCGAACATTCGGAATCCTTTCCAAAGAAGAAACGGCTCTGTTCATCTCCCGCCAGACTCTACTTTATCGAGCACAAATGGCGCGCGATTGTAAGCAGGTCGGTCGCGGATGGGCGAAACAAGGTTTGAGGCCGTGTTGTGACTTCTTCATCGTGGCAAATTGCCAGCCAATCCTCTTATCGTTTCTATCGACATAAAGAGGCGTCAAGCAACAACTCACAGACGCGAAGGTGCATTCGGGATTGAGTTGAGCGTTCTTTTGCGCCTTACGGCGACTGTCTTGTTGCCGGTTTCCCAAAATGTGTAGCGCTTGCCGATTCGGATGGTGTGATTTTTCGGTATGGCTCTGCGACTGGTTTTTTTGGCACAAGTCGGAAGGCGTGGTATACTGGGAAAGCCATCGTCGATTGCAGGATGCAATCCAAACCCAAAAGGCGGGTATCTTCGCCGTCAACGGTTAAGGAGAACCGATGCGCAAAATCGCAATAATCAATCAAAAGGGTGGGGTTGGGAAGACAACATCCACGGCTAACATCGGGGCGGCGCTGGGCAAAGCGGGTAAGCGTGTCTTATTGATCGATCTCGATCCGCAGGCGCACCTTTCGCTTCATTTTGGAGTCGAAGTCGAAGAAGAAGGACAGCGTAGTATATACGACGTGCTTACGGCCAAGGCTTCGATAGGCAATGTATCGATGCAAGTGGACGAGCATGTAACGCTTGTCCCGGCAGACATTGATTTGGCAGGCGCCGAGACCGAATTGATTAGCGTTCCTGGCAGGGAGATGATTCTTCGCGAAGCCGTCAACGCTGTTGCAGACCAATTTGATGTCATGTTAATTGATTGTCCGCCATCGCTCGGTGTTTTGACGATCAATGCTTTGGTAGCGAGTCAGGAAATCATCATCCCTCTTCACACGCAGTTCTTCGCGCTGCAGGGTTTGGGCAGGCTGTTCGACACCGTAACGCTGGTCAAGCAACGAATGAATTCTGACCTTGTCGTTAGTGGCGTTATTCTTTGTATGCACGACACGACAACGCGCCATGCGGGCGAAATTGTTGATGATTTGGTCGGTTTCCTGGATTCCGCACAAGGTTCGGCGGTTCCGTGGGGCCAGGCGAAGGTCTATAAGTCATGGATTCGTCGAAATATCAAGCTTGCAGAGTCTTCAAGTTTCGGGCAGACCGTTTTCGACTATGCACCCCGCAGCAACGGGGCGGCCGATTATGCTTCGCTCGCGCATGAAGTCTTTGGCGTCACGGTGCCGTTGGAAGAACTCGCACTACGGGCTTCAAGCAATGCTGAGGAAGTGTCGTCTGCGGAAGCCGTTGCTGCCCCTGAAGATGTCGTTGCGACGGCTGCACCTGGAGAGTCGAGCGGAGAGGGACACTCTGGCGAAGAGGTGAGGGAAGACGCGTTGCCAGCGAAAGCGCATTCGACGGATGACACCCTGGCAACCGTTTCACCACCACCATTGCTTCGGCAATCGAATGAGCCCCAGCCTTTTGGTGTAGGTATCCTGGAGTATGTGTCGCCAACCCAAACAGGTTCGGCGAATGGCGCTATTTCAAATGTTCCACCTGAGCGATCGGGTGGATTTCAGCCTTTCCGAGATGGCGTAAGAGAAGTCGAGTTGCGCAAGGATGCGGATGCGACCTTGATGCGTGGTGCTGTTTCGGCGACGGAGGCTGTTGTAGGAACGGAGGCAGCGCCCAAAGAGACGGACGCTGTCCATTCTTTGAATGAAGCGGTTGAAGGGGAAGGACCGGGCGGAGTTCCTGCTTCTCCGGTGTCGCCGGACGCAGAGCCAGTAGCAACTCTGGTGGATAATGGTCGAGTCTCGGCGCCCGCCGTGAATCCTGTTCCTGTGAACGCCGTGTCTCAGGTTGGAAAGCCTATCGAGGGTACTCCTGAAGAGAATCAACCTGCAAGAGGTGACAATTTTGCGATGCAAGTTGTCGCCCCAATTTCTGCGGGTCCAGTCCCTATGGTTAGGGAGCCTATTGCGGTACAGGCGGAAAGTGGTGATGTTCCAGCGCCCGCCTCGAATCCAACTCCGGTCGTTGTGCCGGACGAGTCAAGGCTCGAAGTCTCGGTCTCTGAATTGCCGAATTCCTGCACACCCGAGGCTCCGATGGTTCGCGATACAAGCTACGATGGCAAGTGAATTCACTGCGCGCTCAATCGTGAAGCGCAGACGCGTTCTTTGGATTGGGTATTGGCTTGCCATTTTTGTGGCAACTCATACGCCGGTGCAGCCTGGGGTGGCGCCCCCTATTCCCCACGCTGACAAAGTGGTTCATTTCGTCATGTATGCGTTACTGGTTTTATTGGGGGCTCGCTGGCAGCGCATATCGAAAGGCGGCATCAGCCTGCGGACCGCTGTCATTTGGAGTGGCATTTATCTGGTTTATGCGGGCGCCGATGAATGGCTACAGCAGTTTGTGTCGCGAACGCCTAGTATCATTGATTGGCTTGCGGACGCGACCGGCGTTTGTGTGGCATTTGCAATTGTTCATTATTGGTCCCCAAGGCCGACAATATCAGACGCGTCTCAGCCAACCAATCAGCCTTTGTAACGCCCGCTTAACATCTCGCCTAAATAGATCATCTGCGTACCGTGTTGCGTACTCAGCGCTATGATAGACTATCAGAGTAGGGCATCAATTCGCGCCGTTGTCCTGAAACGTCGGAAGATGCAAACTTCATTTTCTGTGACGGCTTGGCCTTGGTTTCCTGAGAGGTCTTTTTGTAGAGTTAATGCGCAACAAATTAGAATGTAGTAGGTGGCAGACATGGGTAGAAAACGAACGGTTGTTGTCGTAGAGGACGAAGATGCCATTCGGCGGGGTGTTGTCGATATTCTGACACTGGCGGGCTATCTGGTTGTTGAGGCTGCCGATGGCCGAACCGGGTTGACGGAATCACGCCGTGCGGATGTGGACCTTGTCCTTCTCGATCTGCTTCTGCCGAGAATGGATGGGTTTGAGGTTCTTTCCGAGCTTCGCAAGACGTGTCCTGCGCTGCCCGTCATTATTCTATCTGCGCGTGGCTCGGAAGACGATCGGGTTCGCGGTCTGCGTGGCGGGGCGGATGATTATGTTATCAAGCCTTTTTCTGCGCGTGAATTGCTTGCTCGTGTTGATGCGGTGCTCCGTCGAAGCCCGGAACGCCCGGAGCCAATCGTTACGATCTCGCTGGGCGATACGGTTGTCGACTGCGGTCGGCGTGAGATTCGTCGTGGCGGAGGCGAGTGTGTGGCACTTTCTGAAATGGAAGCGGGGATTCTCCTCCGGCTGGTTTCTCATGCAGGGCGGTCGGTGTCCCGTGAGGAGTTGTTGTCAGCGGTTTGGGGCATTCGTGACGGCGGCGTTGAAACGCGTGCGATCGATATGCACATTACCCGGCTCCGACAGAAGCTTCGTGGCGAAGAAGGCGGCGATGATGGCAGCGCCTTGGAATGGGTCGCAACAGTTCGGGGTAAGGGGTATATGCTTGGGGCTGGCGTGAAGATTGCCACTGATGAGGAACCCAGTGAGAATGTGACATGACTTCGTCGCGACGAAGCAAAGTCGCTGCCATTGTGGTGTTCCTCCTCGTTGTTGTCGGCGTATTGGGAGGCATGACCTGGGCTACGCTTGCCAACCTGAGGCTTGCGGAACTTGATGTTCGCGAGGAGCAAAGAGCTTCCATTGAAGGTGCGGCGGCCCTTTTAGAGAGTTATCTGCCTGTTATGCTCAAGGCGGAGATCGGCAGGGCTCCAACGGATTATTTCGCGGCTCATACGGTGGCGCCCGCGGCCGTTTTTTCCGACGGTGAGATGAAGTTTGATTCCGAGCCTGTCTTGATGCGGTCACTGATTGCGCGCGGCGGTCCTTCCAAATCCTGGATAGAGTTCTACTTTCAATTCGATGAGGATAATAAGGGTTGGACAACGCCGCAGGGCTACATGCCACGTCTTGACGAATATGCTCCGTTTCTTTTGACCAACATTCAGCAGGGGCGGATGATCCAATGGATTGGCAAGGAGCTTCCGGTCGAATTGTTGGTTGAACGGTTTGAAGAATCAATCGACGACACAACGACAGGCCCGGGGGACGGTCTGGCTGCTGGCTTGGCGCCCACGACGACAGAACAGGCGAATCAGGGTGCTGGCCAGGCATTTGGTGGTCAAACGAAGAATACGATGAAGTCGCGATTGTCGAGGAAGATGTCTCGGCTGAAGGCTTCCGCTTCTTCTGAGTGTCTTGGTCATGTCATTGGCGACGATTCAGAATTCGCCGCCATGGAAAGCTTCGGTATTCACGCCTCCTCACCCTATTGGACAGTGGGCGTGTACGAAGATCCAATGAATGCATTCTGGCTAACCTCAGCAGATGGCCAAAGCAAGAAACTCGCATTTGTGAGGCGCGCCTACAAAGATGCCACGCAGCTGTTTCAAGGTTTCGTTTGCGACTGGTCAGAACTAAAGAAAGAACTGCTCGAAAGAATTGACCACGTTTTGCCCCGCGCAGAATTGGAGCCGGTTGAGTTCGACGATGTATCAAAGGACCCGATGGACGGAAGTATATTGCTGTCCGTTCCGGTTCGATTGGCCACCCCTGCTTTTGGAGTGAAGAGGGACGATGCCGTTTGGGATCGGATTGGCATCGGGCTCATCGCTACATGGTCGGCGGCCGTTTTTCTGTTGGGGGTTGCGGGGTGGGGTCTCAAGAGTCTGGTGGCGTTGACGGAGCGACGCATGCAGTTTGCCTATGCGGTCACTCACGAACTTCGAACGCCGTTGACAACCTTTCGTCTCTATTCGGATATGCTCTCAGCAGGGCTTGTTCCTGAATCATCCAGGCAAGAATATCTCGATACTCTGAACAGTGAGTCAGTTCGGCTGACCGGATTGGTTGAAGAGGTGTTGGAGTACGCGCGCCTCGAAAACCAGAACGTCAAGCTTATTCCAATTGAAACGGATGGCGAAAGCGTCTTGAAAACAGTTGCCGCGACGCTCACCGAACGTTGCGAGAAAACAGGGGTCAAACCTGTAAGCCGGAATGAGGTGGCAAACGGTCAAAGCTTTTGTATGGATGTTGATGTTGTTAATCGAATTGTGGGCGTCTTGGTGAACAACGCATGTCGTCACGCGCGCGACAGTGAAAATGCGACCGTTGTCTTAACCGTTAGCGCAGCAAGCCATCGTATTTTCATTGATGTAGTCGATACGGGGCCTGGTATCGATCGCGCGGATGCTCGGACGATTTTTCGAGCGTTTCGTCGAGGGCGCAAAGCCAAGATGGAGGCTCGCGGAGGGATCGGGTTAGGGCTTGCGCTCGCGCGGAATTGGGCGTCTCTGCTTGGTGGTAAACTGGACTTGGTACATCGGTGTGATCCAACCTATGGCGGGGCGCACTTTCGCTTATCTGTACCTACTTCCCCATAGAATTGCTCCATTTCGTATTCAAGGCAATTTCGTCTCCTGACGTGGTTACTTCTCCTACACTTGCCGGAACAATTCGAGGCTGACGATTTGACGGCTTTCGCTGGTCGAGTCTAATACGGATTGTGGCCGGTTGTTGCGAATTCGGTATGTGTCGAACGCGCGGTATCTGGTGCGAATTGATGGGGTAAGTGCGGATTTCGGCGTGCTTAAGAAACGGGATTGACCGGATTGTTGAATGACCTGGCACAATGGGTTGACGCTGCTGCGGGGAAACGCGTGCTACTGGTTGGAGACTTGATTCTCGATCGGTATGTCTATGGCGACGCAGAGCGAATCAGCCCGGAGGCTCCGGTTCCGGTGCTGCGAACTGTCGAAACGCGAGAGGCGGTCGGCGGCTGCGCCAATGTTGCTGCTTGTTTGACTTCGCTGGGTTGTCAGGTGACATGCTGTGGGGTGATCGGTGCGGATCGGCATGGTCGATCGCTTCGCCAACTGCTTCAAGATTGCGAGATATGCGACACTGGACTGATTGAGCTCGCCGATCGACCGACGACTTCAAAAACGCGGTTGGTCGGCCTCGCGCAGCATCGACATCGTCAACAGCTTATGCGCGTTGATGAAGAGGATGCGACCACGCTGCCGGAAGAAGCATCCAAACAATTGGAGGAGACGGTTTGTCGTTTGATCGACGAATGTGATGTCATCTGCGTTGAAGATTATGACAAGGGTGTGATTACGGACGCCCTTGTGGCTGTGATTGTTGCCAAGGCAAAGATAGCCGGCGTGAAGGTGCTTGCCGACCCGGCCAGGCTGACGGACTATAATCGGTATCGGAACGTCGATTTATTGACACCCAATCGAGCTGAGTTGTCGCTTGCGGTTGGTCGATCCTTGGATTCGCCTGATGACATCGGTCGCGCTGGGGTTGAACTTGTTCGAGAGATTGATATCGAAACAATTGTTGCGACAGCGGATCGCGATGGCGCAGTGGTTGTGCGTTCGAATGGCGATTGGGTTCACTTGCCGACGGTTCCGCGAAGTGTCTATGACAATACCGGCGCGGGTGATGCGGTGCTCGCTATGCTAGCTGCGGCGATTGCTGCGGGAGCCGATGTGGAGAGCGCAACACGGCTTGCCAACATCGCGGGCGGTTTGGAAGTTGAAAAATTCGGGTGTGTGCCGATCGCTTCGGCGGAGATTCTTGCAGAGCTTCGGCTTGAAAACGCCAGGCGGAATGGCAAGTTGCGTTCGATTGAGGAGCTTGTTCCCGAGATCAGCCTACGGCGAGACCGTGGGGAAACGGTCGCATTTACGAATGGGTGTTTTGATGTGTTGCACGCCGGGCATGTGGATTATCTGCAGCGGTCTAAACTGGAAGCATCGATTCTTGTGGTTGGTCTGAATGGAGATGCTTCTGTGCGGTGCCTGAACAAAGGTGCGGATAGACCCATTAACCAATTTGAACATCGTGCGATGGTTCTTGGCGCGCTGGCATGCGTTGATTATGTCGTGGGATTTGAAGAGGCGACGCCCGAAACGCTCATTGCTGGAATCAAGCCGGACGTGTTGATAAAAGGTGAAGATTGGTCCAAGAAGGGCGTAGTGGGTAGAGATATCGTCGAATCCAGCGGTGGGCGTGTCGTACTGTTGCCACTTGTTGATGGTTTAAGCTCGACGGCTTTGATCGAGAAGATCCGAAAGGAAGCCTAGTTTTTGCAAGAAGAATTTCGCCGACAGATCGCTGAGCACGTCCGCGTAGTAGAAGCCTTCGCTTTACAGGCTGACGCGCTGGAACAAATCGTTGGGAAGATTGTTGCGAGTGTGGAGTCTGGGGGCAAGGTTCTGGTGCTTGGCAACGGCGGTAGTGCTGCGGATGCGCAACATATTGCAGCTGAGCTTGTTGGGCGGTTTAAGGACGACCATAAACCCCTGCCCGCGGTCGCGCTGACGACAGATAGTTCGATTCTAACGGCGGTTGGCAATGACTTCGGGTATGAGAATTGCTTCGCACGGCAGGTCGAAGCGCTGGCGAAGAGTGGGGATGTTGTTTGGGCGTTGAGTGTTTCCGGGAAATCTCCGAGTGTGTTGCGTGCTCTCGAGATTGCCAGGAGGCTGGGGGCGATAACTATTGGTTTCTCGGGTCGATCGGGGGGAGACATGGTTCCGCTTTGTGATGTAATCGTTCGTGCTGACCACGATGCAAGCGATCGGGTACAGGAGACCCACTCGCTTGCTTACCACCTGATTTGTGATCGAATCGAGCAACGTTATCTCCGATAAGACAAAGATCAAGACTGCGGCTCGACTCTGGTCGATTCCGCATGAGACTTGTGTTACCTCGATGTGTCGAGGGAGTTGAGACCACCCTATGAATGTGTTGATTACCGGATCGAGCGGGCAGATAGGAACCAACCTTGGGCTAGCCTTGATGGCGCGAGGAGATCGTGTGCTCGGCATTGATAAGCGTGAAAACGCCTGGACCAACGAGATTGAGATGGTCAACCTCGATCTCACTCAGGCTTCGCCCGATGCGATGCCAAACGGTAAGGACTTTGACATCGTTGTACACTTGGCTGCCAACGCCAAGGTGTTTGAGCTGGTTGAACATCCCGAGCGCGCGTTGGATAACATTACCATGTTGTTCAATACGCTGAACTACTGCCGGGTGAATGAACTACCCATCATATTCAGTAGCTCTCGCGAAGTTTATGGAGATATTCACCGTCATGTGACGGAAGAAGCCGAAGCTGATTTCGTTGTCGCGGAGAGTCCGTACAGTGCGAGTAAGATCGCGGGCGAAGCGATGGTTTATTCATTCGCGCAGTGCTACGACCTGCCCTTTTTAGTATTTCGGTTTAGCAATGTTTACGGGCGGTATGACAATGACCTCGAGCGCATGGAACGTGTCATTCCTCTTTTTGTCGAGCGGATTGCCAAGGAACAGCCGATTGTCGTTTTCGGCAAGGAAAAGGTGCTGGATTTCACTTATGTTGATGACTGTGTAGCTGGTGTTACGGCGGGGATTGACGCGCTTGCATCTCGCAAGGTTTCCGGCCAAACGATTAACCTGGCTTTTGGCGGTGGCAACACACTTGTCGATGTCGTCAATATCGCAGCGCTAGCCTTGGGCAAAGAGCCAAACGTGACCTATGAGCCTTCGCGCGTGGGCGAAGTGACTCGATATGTTGCCGATATCTCAAGGGCACGCGAATTGCTCGGGTATGAACCCCAAACGCCCTTGAGCAGTGGTCTTATCAAATGCGTCAATTGGAACCTGCAGACTCGCCTGAAGTAGTTGCTGCTTACTTGCTCCAATCAAGACTGTATCACAGGGGCCTCCTTGACCTAGCCGGGCAGTGATACTAAAAAAAGATCCTATTTGCCAAAATGGCTGCGGTGTTCTGCTGGCGCGCGTTCCGCGCAAAGTCGGCGTTGTGTTGGTGTGTAGATGGAATTGTAAGCACTTATGTTTGATGCCTTAACCGATCGATTGGGAAACGTATTTCGAGGCCTGCGAGGGCGTGGCCGAATCACCGAAGAGAATGTCTCCGAGGTGATGCGGGAAATCCGCACCGCGCTTTTGGAAGCGGACGTCAACCTTGAGGTGGCGAGGGAGTTTTGCGACGAGGTTCAGCAAAAAGCCGTTGGCGCAGAGATTATTAAGACGCTTAAGCCTGCGGAAGTCATGGTCAAGATCGTCCATGACGAACTCGTAAGTTTGATGGGCCCCGTAGACCCTCGCGTTCCGTTTGTTTCTCCCGGCCCGACTGTCTTGCTCATGGCAGGTTTGCAGGGCTCTGGCAAGACGACAACGTGTGGCAAGCTCGCCAAGATGTTGATGAGCAAGGCCAAGAGGCCGTTGCTCGTCGCTGCTGACCTCAAGAGGCCGGCTGCTATCGATCAACTCGAAGTACTCGGTGAACAAATCGATTGCCCCGTCTACACAGAGCGTGGCCACCAAAACCCTGTCAAAGTCTGTCGAAACGGCATTAAGCACGCTCGCAAGACCGATCGCGATCTTGTGATTTTAGATACAGCCGGAAGGCTGGCGATCGACGACGAGCTCATGGATGAGATCGCCAAAGTTGCCAGAACGACGACACCTCACCAGGTCTACCTTGTGCTTGACGCTATGACCGGCCAGGACGCGGTGCATACTGCCAAAGCGTTTAATGATCGACTCGAACTGGACGCATGTATCCTGACGAAGTTTGACAGTGATACGCGAGGTGGGGCGGCGCTGTCTGTGCGAAAGGTTACCGGCAAGCCTATCAAGTTTGTCGGCGTCGGCGAAAAACTCGATGCGCTCGAAGAATTCCACCCAGACCGGATCGCCGGACGCATATTGGGAATGGGCGACGTTCTCACGCTGGTCGAACAGGCGCAGCGTCAGTTTGATGAAAAGGAGCAATCGCAGCTCGAAGCCAAAATGGCTAAGGGGAAGTTTACGCTTGATGATTTTCTGACGCACCTTCGCAAGATGAAAAACATGGGGTCGATGAAAGACCTTATGAAAAAAATTCCAGGGATGGGCGACGCAGCTGGGGATATGGATTTCGACGAAAACGAAATCGTTCGGATGGAGGCGGTCATCCAATCCATGACGTTGAAGGAGCGAGAGAATCCGAAGATCATAGATACGTCTCGTCGACGGCGGATTGCTCGCGGCTCAGGCAGTGATCCAGCTGATGTCAGCCAGCTTGTGAAGAGTTTTGAGCCGATGCGGAAGATGATGCAGGCGATGAGCGGCCAATCGCTTATGCAGCGTATGCGCATGGGGACTCAGTTTTCCAAGATGATGGCGGGTGGAGGCATGCCGAAAATGAAAGGCTCAACGTCATCTACACGACGAGTCATGAACAAGAAGGATCGACGAAAACGCAGACGCAAGAAGTAATCCATCATGGCTGAAACAAGCTCTATTCAGCTGTAGCAATCGTAGGCATGTTTCTTCCCAAAATATACGCGAATCGCCGCTATGCCTGACCGTTCGCGGCGCCAAGCAAGTGTTACACTATCCACCAGCACTGAAATTGTAGTTTCCAACCTCGTTATCGTATCCATGCTGTAACTTACCTGTCGAGACTTGTCTCGACGTGAAACGCTGTCTGGAACCGACCTCGCTAAATTGCTACGATTGGCCAACAGTAATTCGGGTCGATAAAGAAAGTGCTGAAGGTTGGTCAATGCGCCCGTAATGCGCTTTGTCGATGAAGTGAAGGGGCCTACGTTTCGATGGCCCGCGCGCTATCCACTGCGTGTTTGAGGATCGGTGGACCTTGAGATGCTATGAATACGGGGCCAATCTTCAACATAGCATTCAAACGCCATCGAGGCATCAAGCCGCGAAACGTTCGATTCCGATTGCTGCATTTCTGGGTTACGTTTGCGATGGTCATATCAGTACTCGGGCCCGAAAGTACACCCGGAATCGTTCTTGCGCAAGAGCAGCGTATTCGTCGCGCTCCGGCACGCCAAAATGCAAAGGTTGATCGACGTGCCCAGCGGGGCAGAGCCGTCAAGCGGACATTGATTGAGACGGACGCGTCGATCTTGAATCTCCTTCGTCAAGCAGATGACGGCGTTGTGCGAGGCGATTGGAAACTAGCGATAGACTCGCTGCAACGCATTATCGATGATCCAAAAGGTTCGCTCGTTGCCCGGTCGAACGGGGACGACACGACAGCAGTTCTTTACGAGTCAGCCCGCCAGCATGCAATCCGCCAACTGGCGTCAATGCCTGAAGAAGGAATCGCAGCTTACCGAACTTTGTTCGACGGCAAGGCCAAGGGCATTTTTCATCGATCTTTGCAGTCCCATGATAAAGTTGGGCTTCAGTTGCTCGTAGACCGTTACCTCCTGACTCAATACGGCGACGACGCTGCCGACATGCTGGCATCTTGGGAACTCGATTCCGGTCGCCCTCTTGAAGCTGTGACGGTGTTGGAAAGATTGACGGAGATGGTCCCTGATTTCGACATACCTGCACGCCGAATTGTGGGCAAGTTGGCTGCGGCTTATGCGATACTCGGTCGGTCATACGATGTGGATCGAGTGCTGAACCAAGCGGCGGAGGGGGAGTTTCCTGAAGTGCCATTGAATTGGCTGAGAACGATTGTGTCTTCTGTCTCCGACCATCGTGAATATGAAGACGTGATTCCGTCGCATCGTAAATGGTCTATGGTTGCAGGATCGCTTGATCGACGCAATGTGATGCCGGGAGTGGATCCGAACATCGAAACGAAAACGCCATGGCGTTATGAAATGCCCGATATGTTTCCGGGGTCTGTTGGCCGTACTTACGTCAACAGGCCTGGCGGAGAGTTGTTACTTCCAACTTTGCAGCTTCTTTCAAGCGACGGCAAATTGTTTGCTCGGACGCTGGGTGGCGTGTTGGCGGTCGATGCAGATAGTTTTGCCCCTCAATGGCAAACCCCCTTGCCTTCGGTCATTCGTGCCGCTCGATTGTCGCAATTTGCCACTGGTTCAGCGTCATCGCGATTGATGTTTCTTTCTCCTGATGCGACGGTTGAGGATTATGTAGCAGGGGACATGTCAACGAGCCACGGCCTTGTATTTACGATCGAACGTCATGTGTTGGGTTTAGGAGAGGGGTTGCAGGTTTCTCCGTCCAATGGCGTACGTCGAAGGGGTCGGAGGCTTGGTCCGGCAAGACCGCTTTCCAGGCTTGTCGCTTACGACGCCGAGACCGGCGAGATTAAATGGCATAAAGGTGGCACGCGAAATTTGACTGCACGTCTCGCGGGCGCCGAGTTTCGAGCCGCACCCATTTCTGTCGAGGGGGTGCTCTGGGTTCCGTATTACAAGCATAACGACTTTCATTTGGGTGTGTTGGAGCCAGCCACCGGACGAGTGTTGGATGAAATCCTCCTTTGCTCATTGACTTCGACTCCAAGTGGGCCAAAAGAATCATTGTTGCCAGCCTATGCCAGTGGGGTGGTTTATGTTCCGTCGGGCGAAGGCGTGCTGTTTGCGGTCAATGTTTCCGACCATTCCCTTCGCTGGGCGCACCGGTATACGCGATCGAGTCAGAGCGAACCGGTTGTGCTCGCGAATTGCGGGAGTAGGTGGCTACCTTCGCCGCCGGTTGTGGCGGGCGGTGTCGTTCTACTTGCGGCTGGCGATAACGACAAATTAATGGCATTCGATACTTCCACGGGTAAATCGAGATGGGCGACCTGTGTGGCAGATGGTTCTTATGTTCTCGCTGCAAACGACAATCGTGTGTGGGTTGGCGGACAGTTCATTTCATGTATGAACATCGTAAATGGTGAGCCTTATTGGAAAAGTGATCAAAGCGGTACCCCGACCGGCAAGGCGGTGCTTTCTGGTGATCGAGTACTGATGCCAACAAATGAGGGCCTGGTGGCGTTCGACTCAGCGTCTGGCGTACTGCTGGACAAGCAGACTTTGACGGACAGGGCTTGGCCTTTCGGAAATATCTTGTGCATGAATTCAGCACTCTATTTGTTGGAAGGCCGAACTGTGAGCAAATTTCCGGATGTGGCGCAAATGTATGCGTCAACGGTTGCTCGAGTTGAATCGGACAACGTGACGGCACGAGATACAGTTCGGCTTGCGACGCTGGAGTTATTGCGCGAAAACCCTTCCCGTGCACTGGCGCTATTGGATACCTTGTCTTCGGATGACCTGAATCGTCGTACTTCGATCTACGCTTCTGCCCGATCAGCACGCATGGAAGCCTTGCTGGCCTTGGGCAAGCAATCGAATAATGGTCGCGCAGACACCCTTCAATTGTTTGACCGCGCCATCGAAGTTGCGCTGACGGCGACAGATCGAATTCGCTGCAAGATTGCCAAATCGCGTCAACTACAGGAGTACGGGCAAACCGCCGACGCTTGTGCGCTTTTGTCCGAAGCTGGCCTCAGCTCGGATAGCGACGAGACGATTCGCCTTGAACCACTTGTGTTTGGGCCAGCAAGGTCTCAGGTGGTCGAAGGGCTTACGGGATGCCTGTCGAAGCTAACTTCAGTGGAACGCACGCAATTTCAGAAAGTATGGTCGGATTATACGAATTCAAGAATCGACGAGCTTGGGGAGCCTGAAAATGCGAAGCGGGCCGCCAGGAGACTCCGCGTGGTAGCTGACTTGCCTTTGGCAATTGACTTACAACAGCGAGCGCTCTTGGCACTGGGTAAGTGGAATCGAGGTCGAGGGCGGTTCGAGATTGCTGAACAGCAGTTGCTTGAATGCGTAGACGTCAACGGAACGACTGACGATGCGTTAGATGCGCTTCTTATTCTTACGGAGATTTACCAGCGTCCTCCCGGCCAATCTGCTTCGGCGTTGTTGTACGTTCTTGATCGACTGGATCGCGATTTTGAAAATCATCCGATACCGAGCGACGGAGAAAATGAGCGGCTAGGACGTGATCGTTTCGAAGACAAAACGTTAATCGGTCGGTGGACGGAGAAGGTTCGTGCATCGCTTACTTCTGCGGATTTCGATCGCTATCGTGCTCCGCCGGTGCTTGCAAAGACGTTGCTTGAAGACGAACAGAAACCGACGTGGACGCATAGCCTAAACGCTGGTAAGCGCGCACCGGGGCTCGTCAATATCGCCTCCTCCAGACCTTCACTGTTAGCCGACCATGTCTATGTCAAGGAGACGGTCAACAGCATTGCCTGTTTCGATCGGCAGAGCGGTGAGGACCGATGGCGTGTCGATTTCCAACTTCCAGAGATGTTTTCCCCGTCTCAAGCAGGGAATAACTCGTTAGGTACGCACGCCGCTGTGGCTGATAGTCAGATTGGTGTTTTTGCTGGCCATGATGGCTTGTTTGCGATTGGTTTGATGACAGGCAAGCGGCTTTGGGCTAAGCCGTTTGTCCCGCAAATGGTTGAAGAAACGAACCCATACCCCGATACGGCCATGGCCGCCGGGGATGGCCAATTCGTTGCGTTGCCGACGCGTGGCAAACTGACGATGATGCGATTGGCTGACGGACAGATGCTTTGGGAGCGGAAGCTCAGGGGTGAACACCTCGAGCATCTTTGGTTAGAGGGTGCTCATGTGGTGGCAGCGAATAAATCAATGGATCGTGTTCATCTCTACGAGCGCAAGACCGGCCACCTTGTGCGACAAATCCTATTGCGTCAGCCTCAACCCGACAATTGGCTTGTAAATCTGGTGAGGGCCGAAGGGATGCTTTGCGGCCCGAAATGCACGCCGAAAGCAGATGCCGTGGTGGGTGTTGATTTGGCTACGGGGGATACGAAGTGGGAAGTCCAACTTGATAAGCCTTTGGTTCAGTTGTTCGTGCCAGCTCCTGGATATCTTGCTATTGGGATGCTTGCTGGCGACGTGAAGGTTGTTGCCATTTCAACTGGCGAGGAAATCCTCGACGTTCAACTCCCTGGCCAGGGCATGCCGGTTTACGGGAGGATGGTTGCCGGTACGATGATTGTACAGCGTATTGTCCAGCGCGGTGCGAAGCGATATCCATCCTTGATGGCGGCCGATATCGCGACGGGAGAGGTTCTTTGGGAACGCAATGATCTGGCACCGTTCACTGGGAACGAGGAAGCTTTTGAAGTGATAGGTAACCACCTGTTTGTGGTTACGGAAAGAGAAGTATCATCGAAGGCGATACATGGACGTAGAGCGAGGGTGAGCATGCGACTCGATGCTGTTATGATCGATGCAGCTACGGGAAACAATGTTGGCAAGGTTCTGGAACTCCCATTCCTCAATATCCAGGAAGAATTGCAGTATTCCGGAGATTTTCGAGGCCAAATTATGCTTGTTCGAACGAACCGCGCGCTCCATGCGCTCAGGATGAGATATCAGTCCGACATGAGTCTGAGAGGGTCGTGATGACGCGTAGGCGACATAGAAAAGTAGCTTACTTAATTGTGCGGGCGATTATGGTTGTTGCTATGTTGGCGACAGCAGCTGATGCGCAAGTTCAGCTTAAGGATCGGTTGCCCGCAGGAATCACGCCGGAAGCCAAATCGGCGATCGATCGTGGACTCGCCTATTTGGCGAGAACTCAGGATCGACAGGGTTCCTGGTCTAATCGCAATGAACATTATCGTTACCCTGTCGCCATGACTGCACTGGCTGGAATCGCGCTGTTGATGGATGGGAATACCGCTACGCAAGGTCGGTATGCACCGCAATTAGACCGGTCGGCTCGGTTCCTGATACGGTCCACAAATTCAAACGGCTTGATTGCGCAACGTGACTTTGATACGAGGCCTATGCACGGTCATGGGTTTGCCGTTCTTTTCTTGAGCCAATTGATGGGCATGACGGAGGATGCTACAAGGGCGAAGGAAATACAAAATACCTTGACGTCAGCCGTTCACCTTACGGCGCGTTCGCAAAGTCATCGAGGGGGTTGGATATACACTCCTGATGCTCGAAACGACGAGGGCTCCGTAACCGTAACACAAGTGCAGGCACTGAGATCGTGCCGAAACGCTGGTATTTCCGTCCCCAAGGATGTCATTGACGCTGCGATGGCGTATCTTGATTTGTCGCAGAATAGCGATGGCGGGATACGGTATACGGCCAGTACGAAAGGTCTGTCCAAGCCTGCACTGTCCGCTGCTGCGGTCTGTTGTTGGTTTAATGCAGGTCAGTATGAAAACCCTCGCGCGTTGCGTGCGCTGGTTCACGCGAAGGACAACCTAAGGCCGGATGTGAGGTTTCGAGGTCATGATTTTTACGCGCACCTGTACATGGCACAAGCGCTATACATCGGCCGGGACTCAAGTTGGAGTGAATACTTCGCCAAACGGCGGGATTATCTCATTGCTTCTCAGCAAGAAGATGGTGCGTGGTTTGGCGACAATGTGGGTGACGTGTACGGAACGGCTGTTGCACTGATTATCCTGCAACTGCCCTACAACTACCTACCGATTATGCAACGGTAGGCTAAAATGGTAAGAAGTAAGTGAGGATTCGATGCACCGAGGGCAGGTGCGGAAGTGAACATAATTTGTTGTTGGAACGCAAAGAGAGGAATGAGTTTTGGATAGTACAAGTGGAAGCACTGAACTGGATGTAGCGCTTGTCGATCGCCTCGGCCAAGCGTGTGAATCGTTGCGCTCGGCGCTTGGTCAGATTATTGTCGGCCAGAACGAAGTGATCGATCAATTGCTGATCGCTCTTTTTGCCAACGGTCACTGCATTCTGGAGGGAGTCCCGGGGCTTGCGAAAACGCTGACGATTTCATCACTTGCCAAGTGTTTGGCATTATCGTTTAGCCGAATTCAGTTTACCCCGGACCTCATGCCTTCAGACATCACCGGCACGGAGGTGATTCAGGAAGATCGCGCAACGGGTACGCGGGAGTTTCGATTCCTGCCGGGACCAATCTTCGCCAACGTGCTCTTGGCTGACGAAATCAATCGTACGCCGCCAAAGACGCAGGCTGCGCTGCTTGAGGCAATGCAGGAAAGGCATGTGACGGTGGGTGGCGTGCGCCATGATCTGTCGTTACCCTTTTTTGTGTTAGCTACGCAAAATCCGATCGAGCAGGAAGGAACGTACCCACTCCCCGAGGCGCAGCAAGATCGGTTTATGTTCAAAGTGCTCGTTGGGTATCCTTCATACGACGAAGAATACGCGATTGCCGACAGAACGACGGCACAAGACATGCCTGATCTTGAGCCGGTTTTGAAGGGCGAAGATATTTTGGCCTTTCAAAAGCTCGTCCGGCGTGTTCCTGCTGCGCCGGATGTTGTTCGGTATGCGCTGGACCTGGTTCGGGCGACGAGGCCGGCAGAGGTTGAGTGTCCGGAGTTGACGGTCAAGATGGTTACATGGGGCGCTGGGCCACGAGCCGTTCAATCGCTGCTTCTGGGAGGCAAGGCGCGCGCACTACTCAGAGGTCGGCATCACGTTGCCGCTGACGATATTCGCGAATTGGCCTTGCCCGTTCTGCGTCACCGAATTGTCATAAATTTCTCTGCGGAGGCTGAGGGGTATTCCGCAGATCGAATCATTACCGAGCTTTTGGAAACCATTGATCCAAACGGAACGAAGCTGGACGATGACGAGAGAACCAGGAAAGTACTTTCGGCCTGAAATTCTCAGTCGAATCGGCCGGCTTGACCTGCGCGCCCGATTCGTTGTAGAGGGGTTCGTGAGCGGTTTGCACAAAAGCCCTTACAAGGGGTTTAGTGTAGAATTTGCGAATCACAGACCTTACGCTCCAGGCGACGACATTCGGCACATCGACTGGCGTGTTTACGCCAAAGCGGATCGATTCTTCATTAAGGAATATGAAGAAGAGACCAACATGCGCGTTCACTTGCTGCTTGATTGCTCCGGTTCGATGGGATATCCCGAGCATCCAGGAACGGATCGAATGACGAAGTGGGACTATGCGGCGACCACGGGTATGTCGTTGGCCCATTTGCTCGCGCAACAGCAAGATGCGGTTGGGTTGACGCTTTTCGACGATCGGGTTCGTACGCATGTTCCCGTTTCTACAAGTACGGCGGCTCTGGCTAGTCTTGCATCTGTGATCGAAGCGCACCGTCCCGCAGAGCCGACCGATATGAGTTCGTTGATGTCGCACTTGGCGGAGCATATTCCTCGACGAGGAATGGTTATTCTTTTGTCGGATCTTCTGACGGACGTGGCTGACGTTGTTGAAGGGTTGCAGCGACTGCGACATGCAGGCCATGATGTTATCGTTTTGCATGTGTTGGATCATGATGAATTGGAGTTTCCGTTTGCGGATCAGACATTGTTTGAGGCGATTGAAGAGGAGAATGTCGAGGTGTTGACGGACCCGCAATCCCTTAGGCAAAGCTATTTGGAGGCGGTCCGCGAGTTTGTATCGCGCATTCGTTCTGCGTGTCTTGACCATCGAATCGACTACAACCTGATCAGTACCGCCGAAAGTTTGGACGTTGCATTGTCGAGTTGCCTGGCTCGTCGCCTGCGCCGACAACGCGCGAGAGCGTAATAGAAGGAAAACCTGAATACGAAACGGTTTCTCATGAAACAGCCACGAATGATTGGATGGCGTGGCAAACGCAAGACCGCTGAGAATAGCAGGGTGCTTTTGGATTCGTCAGTCGAATAGAACTTGCGTTAGTGGCAATTGATCTCGAACTACTTGGTGAATACCCGAACCGATAGATTGTATGTTGACACCGTATATTCTAACACCACCCATTTTAGCTGCCTTTGTCACGCCGGGCTTATTTCTGGCTGGCGCTGGTGCCATAAGTCTGCCCGTTTTGATTCATCTTTTTGCGCGAAGACGTTTTAAGCGTATTCGTTGGGCGGCAATCAGTTTTCTATTACAGGCAGAGCGAACGAATCGGAGAAGAATTCGCCTTGAGGATTGGATTTTGCTCGCGCTGCGTTGCTTGGCTGTATTGTTGCTGGGCGTATTATTTGGTCGTCCATTCCTTAGTTTGTCGAGTATTGCGTCAGCGTTTGGAGGTTCGCAGCGAACGGAACGAATTATCGTGCTAGATGATTCGTTCAGCATGGGGTACGAAACCGAAACTGGCACTTCTTTCGACACGGCGAAATCCGCGGTACGCCAACTCATTCAAGCAATCAGACAGGAATCCCCCAATGATTCGATGACTATTCTTCGCATGACCGAGCCGGATGCCCCGATCGAGTCCGGCGTTTACTTGAGTCAGGCCGATGCGGAAGAACTTCTTTCGCATTTGGAAGGCCTGCAAACGTCGCAGCGGGCGATTGATCCGGGGTCGGTTTTGGAAGCTGTCGCGGGCCAATTGGAAAGCAGTCCCGGTGTCTTGAATGCGGCGGTGTATGTTATCAGCGATTTCCAACGCCACGATTGGGTGATTCGGCCTGCACGCGAGGGGGAGGACGCGGAGACGGCTTCGGCTCTTACACCACTAAAGGCCTGGGCGGACAACAACCGAGGTCTTCGCGTCTCCCTGATTAATGTGGGAACACGGGGCGCTGCCAATCGTGCGATTGCAAAGATTTCGTTAGACGGTCGTCAGGTTGTGGCCGGGACGGATGGGGTTCTTAACGCAGAAATCTTGAATTATTCCAGCCGACCAATGGATGGCTTGAATTTACGATTGACTGTCGGAAGCTTGGCTCATCCTGCGAAAGAAATCGACACCATCGCACCATTTCAGCGAGCCGAAGTGGGCTTCGAAGCGCAGTTTCGTCGAGCGGGATTCGAGACAATTCGCGTGGACCTGCCTTTGGATTCCCTTCCGTTGGATGATGTTCGCTATCATTCGTTGGAGGTCGTAAGCGCTGTTCGACTTCTGGTTGTTGATGGCGAGCCATCCGCCGACGATTTCAACGACGAAGTGAGTCTGCTGGCAACGGCTCTTAGGCCGCAGGGAGATATTTTTAGCGGTAATGAAGTCGTGGTTATTAACGATACGGAGCTGGAAGAAACCAACCTTTCGACATTCCACGCCGTGATATTGGCTAACGTATACAGGCTAAGCGAACCGGGCCTAAAGGCTTTGGAGCAGTTTACGGCTGACGGGGGCGGCGTCCTCTTTTTTCTGGGTGATCAGGTTGATGCAGACGTGTACAACAGCAATCTATACCGTGACGGCGAGGGATTGCTACCTGTGCTGCTGTCGGAGCGGATTCGAGCCGCGACGGCGACCAACCTCGTCGTTGTCGATCGACTCCACCCAGCTATGCAGGGCGTTGCAAAGGACGGCGATCCGCTGGGTTTGAGTCGTGTTCCGTTTTACGAGTTCTTCAGTAGTGCCGCGAATGTGGCGCCCGATGGCGGCGATGACGAGACGAGGTCAGAAGGCGTTGGTATTCAAGGTTCTGATATTCCCCGCGTTCAAATCATTGCGCGGTTCGACGACGAAAAAGGGAATCCTGCGATTGTGGAAAAATCGTTTGGCGCGGGTCGGGTCGTGTTGATTGCGACGTCGGCCGACAAGGAGTGGCACCAATGGCCTGACCACCCCACCTTTTTGCCGGTGATGTTGGAGATGGTGCAGCATGTGGCTAAACGCGGCGACTCGGTGGATGATCAACGGGTCGGAGAACCGATCCAGCTTGCGCTGGACCCCGCACTGTATGAACCGGACATCACCGTCCGAACGCCCGCGTATCCATCGGAACGGGAAATCGGATTGACCGCTAAGCCAACGGAAGATGGAGAAGGATGGGCTGCAACGTGGGACCACACGGATCGCGCGGGATTCTATAAGTTTATCCTTCGGGGGCGAGACGGAAATGAAATCGCTAAGACGGCTGCGGTTAATGTTGATCCTCGAGAAGGCGACCTTGCCATGGCAGAGGAGGCTGAATTACGAAGTGCGATGCCCGGTATCGATTTTGATTACATTGAAGGGTTGGAAGGCTTGAACGCGCAAGCCGGCGAGACGCGTACGGAATTCTGGCGTGCGGCGTTGCTGGTTGTATTGGTTGTGCTTATGGGCGAGCAAACACTGGCTTGGGCGTGGGGTCGCAAGCGATGATGGGAGGATTGGCTACTATCGGCTCGCGCGATGTCGAGGATTTCGTGACGGAGTTTCAGCGTCTTCCGACCGGCTGGTTTGCGGCTGGAGGAATCGTGCTACTCGTCGCGATTTGTTGGGCGATTGTTTGGATGTATCGCTCGGAAGGTCGAATCGGATCGACGCCTCGTACTCGATTGCTGCTTGGGATAACTCGATGCGCCACGATCGTTTTGCTCGCCGCTATACTACTTGAGCCAGCACTCGTACGGATTCTACGCCGATGGGTTGATTCGTACACGATTGTTTTGGTGGACAATTCCGCCAGCATGGGAATGGTGGACGCATACCGACAGCCGGAAGAAGCAAAACTTGTGCAAGATGTTTTGGCAAGAAGTGATAAGAATGAGTCGTCGCGCATAGACCTCGTGCATTCCGTGCTTGAACGAGATGATCGAGCGTTTCTTCGTGCGCTTATTAAGAGGAATCGAGTCAAATTGTACAGCTTTGCCGCGGAGTCGACGCTGCTGGCTACGCTCGCCACCGATCGGGAAAATTTGAAAGCACCCGATGAATCAGAAGGCGCGACCAATGTGTCGAGTGTTGAATCTGTTACGACGGAATTCGTCGCGAGTGGGGCATCAACTCGCATCGAGCGGGCGGTTCGTCGTTCGGTTGAGTCGCTGGGCGGTGCGCCGATTGCAGGCATTGTCGTGCTGAGTGATGGCGGGTTCAACGAGGGCGCTTCGCCAGCTGACGTTGCTCGTTATGCGCGAGAGCGAGGCATTCCAATTCATGTTGTTGGAATCGGCGATCCTGCTGAGCCTCGAAATGTTCGCATCGCCGAAGTCATAGCACCTGACAATGTCTTCGAAAAAGACCCTTTTTCAATTTCGGCCGAACTGACTTCACAAGGGCTTGTCGGCGAAACGATACAAATTCAGCTTCGCGAACGACGCGCAGACTCCATGAGTGAAGGTCAGGTTGTTGACACTTCAACCGCATCAGTTGGTTTAGGCGGGGTCGTTTCAGAGGTTTCGTTTGAACGACAAAAAGAACAGGCGGGTCGTTTTACCTATACAGTTGAGGTTGTGGGTGTAGAGAACGAGTCTGTAATCGATGACAATAGCCGGCAGACTACGGTCAATGTGATGGATGCGCAGACCCGTGTTCTTCTCGTTGCGGGTGGCCCGAGCTGGGATTATCGCTATTTGTCAAGACTGCTGGAGCGCGACGAAACAATAGACGTTAGCTGCTGGCTTCAGTCGGCCCATTTGAGCGCTGTGCGCGATGGCAACACCGTCATCGACCATTTTCCCTCGCTTCCGGACGAACTCGCCGAGTACGACGTAATCATCTTAATGGATCCCGATCGCAGTGATTTTGACGACGAATGGTGTCGTCTGATCGACAAACTGGTGACTCAACAGGGTGCGGGTATGTTGTTCGCCGCCGCCAGGCCTCGTACGCCTGTTTTCATGCGCGATCCGTCGCTCAACGTGTTGCACGACTTGCTGCCGGTGACGCTTGATCCGGAGGCGGACCTGGTACTCAATCAGATTGGCCATTACCAGCAGAAAAGTTGGCCTGTAGAGTTGGGAGTCGGTGCAGAATCCCATCCGATCATGCAAAGAGGCGTCGATGCGGTTGAGACGAGGTTGGCTTGGCAGGGGTTGGGTGACATCTATTGGCACTATCCGGTGCTTCGAGAAAAGGCCGTCGCTACGGTTCTGATGCGGCATGGCAATCCGCGCATGCGCAATTCATTCGGCGGCCAGGTGCTGGCTGCGGTGCAATATGTTGGTGCGGGACGAACGGGGTTTTTGGGTCTTGATGGAACCTGGCGATGGCGCCGGTATGGCGAGGAAGTGTTTGACCGGTTTTGGATTCAAACGATTCGGTTCTTGGCGGAGGGGAAACTGCTCGGGGGGATGAAGCGGGGGCTGCTTATGACGGATAGTACCCAGGCTTCTTTGGGAGAAAGTGTCGCAGTGACGGCTCGATTGCTGGACGAGCGATTCGAGCCAATCGTTCGGGATCAAATCGTTGCCGTCTATGAGATGGATGGTGTACGTCGAGATTTCGCATTAACCGCGCGTCGCGACAGGCCTGGCTGGTATGAAGGCCGATTCATTCCCGATCGAATCGGATCTTGCCGAATTCGCATGACACTGCCTGCGTCTTCGGGCGTGGAAGCTGAGGAGTTTATTCGTGACATCCGCATTGCACGATCGAGTTTGGAAACGTTAAGACCTCAGATGGATCGATCGGCGTTGCAGGCTCTTGCCGTCGGTTCGGCGAATGGAAAGTATTTTGGTATCGACAAGGCGGACGAAATACCAAAACTCATCCAGGACCTTCACGAAGAGTTGCCGATCCGGTCGAGACCTATTCCGCTCTGGGATAATTGGAAGTTGTTTACGCTGCTCTTGGTTTTGCTTTCGATGGAGTGGTTTTTGAGGAAATGGAATCGCCTGCTGTGACGCGCGATTGGGCAGTATTGTTGCTTGAGGGACAGGGTGAACAGTCAGATTACATCATCTAACTCGCAATCGTGGAGGCTGGATTCCTCCGTTGTGGGGCGGTTGCGCGAAGTGGTCAGACGTTTGCGGCGTTATGTGTTCATTGAGGGCGTTGCGTGGATTGTCGTGACCTTGGTTGCGCTGGCATTGATCCAGTTTGCGATTGACTATTGGACGCGTGGTTTGCAATGGAGCATGCGTGCAGCGCTTCTGGGCCTGACACTTGCGTGTGGTGCATGGGTTGCTGCTCTGCGGGTCTGGAGGCCTTTGAGATTGAAAATTGGTCTGGCTGACGCAGCGAAGCTCGTGGAACGACGGTTTCCGGAGCTTTCTTCTGTTCTGGTTTCAGCCGTCCGGTTTGATCAAGATGAAGTCGGCTTGCCTATATCCAATTCGCCCTCCCTCATTGCGTCGGTTGTGGACCGGGCACGGATTGCGACAGCTTCGATCGATTTTCTTGTCGTTGTTAACCCCTCACGCGCCCGACGCTCAGCGGCTGTTCTGATGGGTGTTGTTGCGATGGCAACTTGCGCGACCATTGTGTCACCCGAGATGGTCGGTATGTGGTTTTCGCGAAACGTTCTCTTACACAATATCGAATGGCCGAAGCGAACGCGTCTGGTTGTTGAGTTGACCGATGGCGAATTGATCGGTGCGCGAGGAGACGATCTTGTCGTGCAGGCGCTTGCTGAAGGCATTCAGCCAAGAGAAGTCGGTATCCGCTATGAGACCTTGTCAGGTCAAACCGGCAGAGAGTCTATGGTTTCGATCGGCAACATTGGATCCTATCGTTACCGCCACACGTTTCAAAGGCCTAAGGAATCGTTTCGATTTCAGCTGTTTGGCGGTGACGACCGAACGAAATGGTACGAAGCACGCTTGATTGATCGGCCCCGGGTCGTCCAAAGCAGCATGGAAATTGTTCCGCCCGCCTACTCTGGATTGAATCCTGTTACGTTCGGTGAAGATCGGCGATCCGCGCAAGTTCTACCTGGAACGACTGTCACGTTTCGCGCGCTTATGAATAAGCCGGTGTCCAAGGTGTCGTTCGTAAGCAACGAGGAGGAAGTCGGCGAGATCAGTCAAGAAGGCGATTACTATGTCGCGAACGTGACGCTTATGAAATCTGCAACGTATCAGTTCCTGCTTGTGGATGAAGTTGGATTTGAAAACCGCAGACCTGTGCAGTTCGCACTGCGGGTTATGAAAGATGATGCGCCATTGGTGCGTTTAAGGCTTCCCGGCGTGGGCGATATGGTTACGCCGCAGGCGATTCTGCCGATGGAGCTGGAGTTTTCTGATACCTACGGGCTTGCCACGGCGAATCTCTTGTATCAAGAGGGAGAAGAATCGGAAAAACCAATCCCCTTTGATGGTTTCGAACTCCGGGCGACACACCTTGAGACAAGTTTGTCCTGGCCTGTTTCGACTGTCGAACTTGAAGCAGGAGATCGTGTCTCATTAATGGCACGAGCGAGTGATTTTGATGACGTTTCAGGACCAAATCTGGCTGAGTCTACGCAGGTTGTTATCCGGGTTGTCTCCAAAGACGAATTCCTTGCTGAAATCTCGCGCAGAGAGCAGGAATATCGAATGGACTTTGAAAGGCTGGTGGATAATCAGGAACGGTTGCGCGGGGAATTGCTCACTGCGATGCGTAAGCACCGCGAAAAACCAGACTTGGAGTGGCTCGGATCGACTCTTACGCCGCTTGAACGTCGGCAGCGCAGCATCATTAGTTCGATCAACGTGATTCGGCAGCAGTTCGAGCGCGTGTTGGCTGAGCTAAGAGTGAATCAACTTGATACGGATGAGGAGCGCGAAAGGCTTCAAATCCGAATTATTGATCCGTTGACGGAGATCGCTCGGCGGGACTTGGCCGATGCGGCGGATACGATTCGTCAGTGGTCGCGAGACGGTACTGCTGAGACAGCCTCTGCCGTGGATCAGAAGCAATACGAAGCGCTAGCGAGGATGCGAGCAGTCTTGTCTGTTATGATACAATGGGAAGGATACCATGAACTCGTCACCATGCTTAGAGACATCGTGCGTCTGCAGAGCGAGCTGAGTACGGAGACTAAGGATGCACTCGAAAAAGAAGTCGGTGATATTTTTGAAGATTGACGACGAGAAATATCGAGGAAATAGTTCATTGACGGCTTGCACGCAACCGAACGGAAGCCTGGGGCGTCGTTTGCATCTATGATTAGGGAGCAGTCCATGATTCGACTAACACTTCGATCTCTCAATGCGTGCTTCCCAATCGTACTCAGTGTCTTGCTCGTGACGTTTTTACCAGCGTTTGCGCAGGATTATCCATCTCCGCAGGATGAGGGGCAAGACGAAGTGCGTGATGTAAGTCCGCTGTCTGCCAAGGAGCAAATGATTCGCGATCGTTTTGAACGCTTCAAGGACCGCGTTTATCGTCTGCGAGAAGATTTAGCCAAGACAGAGCCTGAAAACGCAGCGCGCCTCGACAGAGTCCTCGAAAGGGAGGGAGAGCTTGCTCTTGGTGATCGGCTGGAAAAAATGATCGAGTTACTGAATGACCCCGGGTTGTTAAGTGACGCCGCTGAAGCACAAAGCAAATGGATGGAGGACGCAGATCGGCTGTTGGGAATTCTGCTTGAGCGCGACAGCCAAAATGAAGATCGCAAGCGCGAGTTGGAAAAGCTTGAAGCTTACAAGAAGGAACTCCAGAGATTGTTGGAGACGCAACGTTCGCTACGCGATGCATCTGCGAAATCGAGCGTCGCACAGCGTTTGTCCAAGCAGATCGATCAGGCATTACGTCGCATCGATTCGATGCTAAAGCGTCAAGGCGACCTTTCCAGCAAACTATCGAAAAACGCGCAGGCGAGCCAACCCGGCGAGAATAAGAAACAACAGAAAGAGCAAGAGGCGATTGAACGTGATGCGAAAGCGCTTGCTGACGATCTTCAGCGACTTTCCGATCTCGCGCCAGAGAAAGCTGCAGATTCTCGCGAAGCCCGGGAAGCGCGTGGGAAAACAGGTGACGCTTCCAAGTCGATGAAATCTGCAGCCAAGTCGATGTCGCAGGCTGGCAAGTCGATGGCATCTGGCAAGAAGAGCGATGCGCGCGATCAGGGGCGAGATGCTGAAAAAGCCCTGCGCGATGCGCGGAAGAAGTTGGAGGAAGCCAAACGCGAATTGGCAAAAAAGCAGAGCTCAGCCGAGCAAGCGGCGAAGCAACGAGACGTTGCGCGAGACACGGGTGGTCTTTCAAAAAAAATGAAGCAGGATTCCTCGCAAGCTAACAAGTCTGGTCAAAAGGGAGCAAAAGGCCAGCCCGGTGGCAAGGGGGAAAAGCAAGGACAAAAGGGTAAACAGGGCGGACAGAAAGGCTCGCAAGGGCAAAAGGGTAAGCAAGGCCAACAAGGTGGGCAGAAAGGGAAGCAGGGTTCGCAAAGCCAAAAGGGCCAGGAAGGACAGAAAGGAAAGAAAGGGCAACAAGGGCAGGGAGGAAAGCAGGGAGAGCAGAAAAGCCAGTCGGATCAACAAGGTCAGAAGGATGGCCCTCCGGATCGCGCGCAGGAAAATCTGGATCGCGCACAACAAGAGATGGACGATGCAGCTGAGGCACTCGAGAAGGAGGATTCGCCGGAGGCGACCAAGCGTCAGGATCGTGCCATTGATGAATTGGAAAAGGCCCGACAGGAACTCGAAGAGACACTAAGCCAGCTTCGTCAAGAGGACCGCGCGGAAATGCTTCGCGACATCGAAGCACGTTTGCGGGGTTTGCTCGTCAAACAAAAGGCGATCAACGCCGCGACCTTTACCATCGACAAAGTCGGGAAGATGCATTTCAAAAGGCCTCACAAGTTGCGTTTGGCGGATCTTGCTGCTCAGCAGCGATCGCTTTCCAAAAAGGCGAGGACGTGTGTTCATATTCTCGACGAAGAAGGGACGACGATCGTTTTCCCGCGTATCATGAGTCAGTTAGCAACGGACATGAACGTTGTCGCTGAGAGGTTGGTCAAGCTTTATACGGGCCGCCTCACCCAGGCGATGGAAAAGGAGATTCTTGACACCTTGGAGCAGCTCATCGATTCCGTCAAACAAATGCAGCAGCGAAACGAGCAGAACGCCAAAGGCTCTAGCAACAAAAGTAAAGAGGATAAATCGTTGCTTCCGCTTTCTGCCGAACTAAAGCTTCTTCGTTCCAGCCAAGAACGAATCAACATTCGGACGACGGTGATCGAGTCTGCGCGAGGAGATGCAAGCGATTTGGACGAAACTTTGGGAGCAGCGTTATCTACTGCTTCCGAAAGACAGAGCGAATGCGAGGATATCGCGAAGGATATCCGCGATCGCAGGATAGAAGAGTGACGATTACGAGGCACATTTAGGATGAGGTTGACTGCTGGAGCGGATCTTGCTGTAACGCCCAGGCTGAAATCCCGCAGTAGAGAAGAAGTTTGCTCTGGCCCGAAGGAAAGGCATTATGCATGATTGATTTTGGACATCAAGAAGGCCAAAGTTCTGTGTTTGGTCGGCAAGCGCGAAGATGGAAAAGCCGAGGCTTGGCCGGGCTGAGTGTAGGTGTCGTGCTTCTGCTGGGGGTTGCGGCTCGTGCACAGTCCACGCCGGCAGATCGTTTTACGGAGAGTTTGGATACATTTCCGAGCATTCCAGCCGACGCACGATCGCTGATACGCGAGACATGGAGCAAGTGCCAGGATTGCGACGGTGAGGAGTTTCTCACGCAAGCACTAACGCTTGCCTCAGAGTCATTTCGCAAAGTGCTGGATGCCTACGATGATGACGAATATGCGCAAAGTGCGAACATGGCCAATCAGTTGGGTAGGTCAAAGAATCTGTTTGTGGCGACTTACGCCAAGGTCTATGAAATCAAAGCGCTCGTGGCGAGGGAGCAAATACTGGAGGCGGGCGCCAGAATTGCAGACTTGACAGCCGATGGCGGGTCCGATTTGGAAAACTATACCTACGCGTCGGCGGAAATTGCATTTCTCAAAGGATTCTGCTTGCTGGGCGCATTGGAATACGGCTTGGCGGCGGAAACACTCGATGGGTTTCTTCGTGACTACCCTGATGCGCCGCAGCGGTTAACCATTTCCGCACGGCAGATGCTGGCAGAACTTACGAATTTGGAATTGGGCGAAATTGGCGAAGTCGTGGACCTGATGGGTTTCTCGCGGCGAAGACTGCGCGACGCAGATTCCGGCGAGTCGTTGCAGGAGAAGCAGCAGCGCATTTTGGATTTGCTGGATCGTCTGGTGAAGGATGCTGAAAAAGCGGAGAAATCCAGTCGGAAGAAACAACAAAGTTCCGGTGGGAGCGGAAGTCAAAACAAGAGTAAACAGAGTCAGCGCGGTGCACAGGAATCGCAATTGCCGGGCGGCAAAATGAAAGACGGCGTGCTTCGAAACAGTCCGCGTGCCAATCCCGCAGAGATGTGGGGCGCTATGCCTCCGGCTGAGCGCGAGCGCGTGTTGCAAGCGTTGCGCGATAGTTTTCCACGAAGGTACCGTCAGCTTGTCGAGCAGTATTACGAAGAGTTGGCCAAGAAACGCTGACCTGCTCCAAGCATAGTGTTTTTTCTAATGCTGGGGCGCGAAACCCTGCCATGGTATTCTACCGAATGTTTGAGGTACGACTAGATTGTTGATGCGATTCAGATTGAGACAACTATTCGGCACTATCGCTGTTGCACTGTTGGCTGGTCCTTCGGCACTGCTTCTCGCGGAAGGCGATCCTGGTCAGCGAGTGACTGTGCGTGCGGTCCACCTCGATGGACGTGAGACGGAAGGTCGTTGGTTAGGCTCCAACGACGGACAATCGATCAAGCTTAGCGTGAGCGATGTCGAGCGTGAGATTCGCGTGGACGACCTCGCCATGATTCACTTCTCAGATTTGTCCAATGTCAAAGAGAGCGAGGGCGCCCTTAACGCAGAATCAGCCGTGTTCCATTTGTTCGACGGCGGGAGAATTGCTGGCGAATTAATTGAGCAAAGCGATGAGACGATTGTAGCCAACACCGTTTTGGGTACGAGTACGGTGTTTCCGTTTGAGCGACTGGCTGCCGTGCAATTTGCAACTGCGACGGATTTCCCTCGATCGGGTGAGTTTTTGTTGAAGGCGCTAGGCAATCGATTGCCAGGCCATGATGTGCTCATTACACGAAGCGCAGGCGATGCCAAGAGTGTGCGAGGACGACTTGAGAAGATCACGAAAGAAGCGGGGACGTTTACATTCGCTGATCGCGAGCGGTCTTTTAAGCTAGAGAGAGTTTTCGCCATTGTCTTTGCCCAGGCATCTCCGCCGAATGGTGCCAATCGTGTGACGGCTACATTGAATGACGAGAACATATTCGGCGCGACGTTTCTTCGAGCAAGCCCGTTGAATATATCTTTGGCTGCGTCTTTTGGTGGCGAATTCGACCTGCAGATCGACCAATTGCGTCATTTGCGCATGGCTGGTTCTCGCTTGGTATACCTGAGCGACTTGAAGCCTGCCCATGTTGAAACCAGGGGGATCCTTCACAAGCCAGCGGAGATGAAACTCGATCGAAGTGCGGCGGGGGCCATGATTTCGTTGGACGGCCGACAATACGAAAAAGGTCTCGGTGTTAAGGCTTATACCGAAGTTGTATACGATCTTGAAGGTGAGTTTGCGACTTTCGTGGCAACCGTCGGAATGGATGATGCCGTTCGACCGAGAGGACGGGCTAGTGTCCGCGTATTGGGTGACGGCAAGATGCTTTTTCAAATCGAGAATCTTACGGGTGAGCAGCGCAGCCAGTTGATACGCATTGATGTTGCAGGTGTTCAGAAGTTGACAGTCATTACCGATTTCGGTGATGCGGTGGACCTATCCGATCACGTTGATTGGGGAGACGCTCGCCTCATCAAGCCAGTGAAGAGGAACTAGTTCTTCAGCGGTCTTGGCCTCTACAGACGATTGTGCGAAAAATATTGCGAACTATGTTAGGTACATCAGAGATTTCGTTCGGCCAAATATCAGCGTGGGTTCTCGCGGCTGCGGCGATAGCATTTGCGCCCGGTCGTGTTGATGCCGTTACGCCGGCAGAATCGGTGTTGAAAGCGCAGGCTGAGCGTATCGCAATGATCGATCGTGTGAGTTCGGCTGTGGTTGCTGTCTTCGACACGCAGCAGAGGGGTGGTGGTTCGGGGGTCATCATCGATGAACAGGGCTATGGCCTGACGAATTATCATGTCGTAGCAGGGATGCTCGATAAGCGTAAAGGTCTTGGCGGGCTGAGTGATGGAAAGCTTTACGATCTGGAGGTTCTCGGGATCGACCCCGTAGGCGACGTCGCAATGTTTAGACTCGTAGGGCGCGAGACCTTTCCCTTTGCGGATCTCGGCGATTCCGATCTTGTTCGCGTCGGCGACACTGCCATCGCAATGGGTAACCCGTTTACTCTCAGCGACGACTACTCGCCGACCGTGACACTTGGCATCGTAACGGGAATCCATCGCTACCAATGGGGTGTGAAAGGAAACCTGACTTACACCGATTGCATCCAGGTTGATACGTCGATCAATCCTGGGAATTCCGGCGGGCCGTTGTTCAATGGCGATGGAGAGGTGATTGGCGTTAACGGGAGAATATCCGTCAACACGCGAGGTCGATACAACGTTGGTTTCGGCTATGCCATTACCTCAAATCAGATGAGGCGATTCATACCTGCTCTGCGATCTGGACTTGTCGCCGCGCACGGCACATTGCAGGCAACAGTTAAGTTGGATCAAAATCGTGAAACGGTCTTGGCGGAAATGTTGCCGGCAGGTGCGCTGAGCAGATCGGGCGCTCAACTTGGAGATCGCCTGCTCTCGATAGATGGCGTTAGGATTACGTCACCGAACCATTTCGCCAGTGTTTTGGGAACGTATCCGGGAAGCAGAAATGTTCGGGTGTTGATTGAAAGGGAAAACACCAAAACGGAATCAATCGTTCGTCTTGATCCCATCCCGCCGAAGATGCGAAAGCCTTATATTGTAGATCAGGAAGTAAACGACCGAGAAGTTCGGCGTGTGTTGGCTGCCTTTAAAGGCAGTGCGCGTTCTGACGATACAGCGGAGCCATTTGAATCTCTGAAATGGAACGTCCATCGAACGCATTTCGCTCTGGCCGATCGCGACGTGAAAGCCGATCAGTTGTTTGCTGCGCGGGTGACTACCGAAGGATTGTTCTTGACGGAGCATTCGCCTGAAGAAAATGAAACCATAAGGATTTTCTCCTTCGATGGAAAGCGGGCAACGCAGCGACGCGAAGGAGAGGAAGAGTTTGACTTAACGACCGATCGCGCGATGGTCTTGGCTGCATTGGACCTTGTTTTCAAGACCCTTATGAAGCCGCCCGGAGATACACTACCGGGCAATGTTCGACATGCGGGAGGCGATGCTGTCTTCTTTGAACGAATGAAAGACATGGCAGGTGATCTGGATGCCAAGGCTGGTGCACGATACTTGCCCGCCCGTGAGGCGGAAGTGATTACTTGGCCGATCGGCGAGGACGCTCAAGCGCGTTTGCAATTCGATATGGATTCGCATGACCTCTTGCGCATAGATCTTGAAGATGATCCTTCGGGAGTGAGGGTGTCGTTGGATCTCCATGATTACGAGGCGAGTGGCGTGCTCCGATTGCCCAAGACGATCATTGTCTCCGGGCCGGGATATCGCTACCAGGATTCGCTCTCACAATGGAGAGTTGATCCATGATTCTCCACCGCCAACCGAGAGTAGCGTTAGGTGCGAGAAATTTTTTCCTCTTGCTCTCATTAGTGATTGCTTCATTTGCAGTACGCGCTGCCGCTGGTGGGTTCGATCAAGCGATCGACAGGCTCCAGCCGCGCGTTGTGAAGTTATACGGCCTCGGTGCGGGGGTTCAGGCAGGGTACGGCTCGGGTGTTGTTGTTTCCGAAGATGGTTTAATCCTGACCGTTTCATCGCTCTTGATTGACGCGAAAGTCATCTCAGTCGTCACGCCCGAAGGCGTCCATTACACGGCGGAAATCGTGCGGCGAGACGAGAAGCTTCAGCTCGCACTGCTACGCATGACGAAACAAAAATCCGATCAGAACGAAACGTGGCCGGCAGACAGCCCTTCCTTCGACCCAGTAGCCGGTCTTTTTCCTTTCTTCGATCTTGCTTGTGAGAGTGTTGCTAGCTCGGCACAATCAAGTTCCCTGCAGCCTGGAGATTGGATTATTGCAGCGGGAAACGCGTTCAAAGTTGCTGACGGCCCCGAACCCGTTTCGATCGCCCATGGTGTTTTCTCCGCTCGTACACGTCTCGACGCGAGACGTCGTGTCAATGATTTTCCGTACACCGGCGAAGTCTTGATTATAGATGGAATTACGAGCAACCCGGGCGCGCCGGGCAGCGCAGTCGTGAACATAAAAGGTGAATTCGTAGGGATGATCGGCAGGCTTGTCATTTCAAACCAAACGCACACGCACCTCAATTATGCGATCCCGCGCAGCGTACTTTGCAATTTCTTTCTTCAAGCTCAAGGCGAAGACGGTACCAATGATTCGACCCGGTCGAGGGAAAGTCACGAAGACCGCATCGATCTTGGAATCAAGATCAGCAAGACAGGCTATCGAACCGTGCTGCCATACGTCGAACGAGTCAAGCGAAAATCGCTTGCTGATTTGGCCGGTGTTCGCAAAGACGACTTAATACTTTCCATCAATGGTCGAAATGTCCCTGATGTGGCTGCATACAAGGCTGGACTTAATAGGCTTGATCCTGGCGAGCCAATAGAAATTGTTATTCGGCGTGGCCGAGTCATCAAGACCATTTTCATAGAGACGAAAGGCCCGTGATGTTCGGACGTATTTCCTATTCCGCAAGCGTGCTCTTTTTGATATTCCTGCTTGTGCCATATACAAGGCATTCTATGGCGATCGATGACGAACGCTCTCCTGGCACGGAAATGCAACTCCTGCTCGATACGCAGCGAGCCTGTCGATCCGTGCTCGAAGCGACCAGGCCTTACATCGTGCGGATCGACACGGTGGGCGGCGCACAGCCGACGACGCAAATCAATACCAAAGGGAAGGAAAAGGAGGGCGAGGATCCAAAGCCCAATCCATTCCGAGAATCGACAGGTTCCAAGTTCATTGTGGCGGACGGATCGACCACGGGAACTATTTACTCTAGCGACGGCTATATTGTAACAAGCAGTTTCAATTTTGTTCGCGAGCCGGTACTGATCTCCGTCACACTTGCTGACGGCAGGCATGTTGCTGCAGATTTAATTGCTCGCGATCAAGTGCGAAAAATTGCGCTCCTCAAGATTGAGGAAGACAATTTGCCGACACCACCCTGGAAAGAACGCGAAGACGTCCGCACGGGTGAATGGGCGATTGCCATGGGGCTAGGCCTGGGGGGTAGGCAGCCAGCCGTTACAGTTGGCATTGTAAGCGCTCTTCAGCGTATGCAGGGAAATGCTATCCAAACGGATGCGAAACTAAGCCCCGTCAATTACGGTGGGCCGCTTTGCGATATCGAGGGTAAGATCATTGGACTTTGTGTGCCCATGGCGCAAAAACCAGGCGAGCTTGCTGGCGTTGAGTTTTACGATTCCGGGATCGGATTTGTCGTGCCAAAGGATCGCATCGATTCCATTGTGGAAACACTCAAAACGGGGCGGTCATTTCATCGTGGCTGGCTTGGCATGTCTACGCCACGCAATCGGCCCGATGGCGTGTTTGTTGCAAACATGGCTGACCCCTCTCCGATGCGAGAAGCGGGTGCACAAATCGGCGATCGGATTGCCGAGATTGATGGCAGGAAGATCAAGAATTTTGGTCATATCATTAAGGCGACATACATGATAGCTGCGGGCGAGGATGTCGAGATCTTGCTCGAACGCGGCGATGAAGAGATTACCATCCAGGTCACGCTCGCCAGAAATATCGATTTGGGGCCGCTCCCGGAATTGAGCGACTCAGTGGATGATGCAGGCACCCCGAATCGCGAAGGCGTCGAATAGAGCACGTCGAACTTAATGGCTTCCGGTCGTTTCTTAAGATCTCCGTAGGAATCTCGGTTTCTTGATGCTTGAATACCGGGTTGCTCTACCCAGGCTTAGTCATGGCCTCCGCATCGAGGGTCTCGTCGAGTTCCGCATCGCTGAGCACCTGATGCTCTTTCGCAACTTGTCGAACGGTCTTACCCGTCGCGAATGCTTCTTTGGCAATCGCCGCCGCTTTGTCATAGCCGATTTTCGGAGCGAGTGACGTACACATGGCGAGCGATCCCTCGATGAGTTCCGCGCATCGCTCGACGTTGGCCTGGATTCCCGCTACGCATCGATCCGCGAAGACACGAGCTGCCTGGGCCAGAATGCGGGTGGATTCGAGCGCATTGTGGGCGATCACAGGCATGCCTACGTTTAGCTCGTAATAGCTCTCACGACATCCTGCTGTCACCGCTGTGTCGTTGCCGATCACTTGCACGCAAACCTGGACGAGCATCTCGCTCATGACGGGGTTGACTTTGCCGGGCATAATACTGCTGCCGGGTTGGGTTGCGGGGATGGCCAGTTCGCCGATGCCGCAACGGGGGCCACTGCCGAGAATCCGAATGTCGTTGGCGATTTTGGAAAGACTCACTGCTATCGTTTTGAGTTGACCACTGGCTTCGCAAACGCCGTCTTTCGCAGCCTGTGCCTCAAAATGATCCTCGGCTTCGACGAAGTCAAGGCCGGTGACTTCCGAAAGGACCACAGCCATACGGTTGCCGAATTCCGGGTGTGTGTTGATTCCCGTTCCAACTGCGGTGCCGCCGATTGGCAGTTCGCGCATTGCTTTGATTGCCTTGGTTGCGCGCATAGAGGCGAGTGCCGCTTGACGAGCATAGCCCGCGAATTCCTGACCAAGCCGAACGGGTGTTGCGTCTTGCAGGTGAGTCCTGCCGATTTTTACGATCTTGTCAAATTCGTCGGCCTTCTTGCTCAGCGATTTCGACAGATGATCGAGCGATGGCGTCAAATCGTTTTGCAGTGCATCTGCCAGTGACACATGAAGTGCCGTCGGTATGACGTCGTTAGACGATTGACCCATATTGACGTGGTCGTTCGGGTGAACGGGCTCTCTTGACCCAATCGTCCCGCCAGCTAATTCAATGGCGCGGTTGCTAATCACTTCGTTGGCATTCATGTTGCTGCTCGTTCCCGAGCCGGTCTGAAAAATGTCCAATACGAAATGTTCGTCGAGCTTGCCGTCGACCACTTCCTGGGCTGCCTTGACAATAAGTTCAGCCCGCTCCGGATCGAGTTTGCTGAGATCGCGATTCACCTTGGCCGCGGATTGTTTGACCAATCCAAGGGCACGAACGAAGCGTCTGCCGAATCGATAGCCACTGATCGGAAAGTTCTCAACCGCCCTTTGGGTTTGGGCCCCCCAATAGGCGGTCGCTGGCACTGTCATTTCTCCCATGCTGTCTTTTTCGAGGCGTGTTTCTGCTGCCATGTGAGCTGCTCCTGAATCTTCTGTTGGGCGAATCTGCCGTTGTTTTATCCTTGCGTAGGATAATCCTCTATTTTTCCGTAACGGACATGCTCTGGTTTCTTCGAATAGTCATCTCGATTCGGCGGTACAAAACAAATGTGCCGCTTCAAAGTGAATCCAATCCTACCACGCACTGATTGATGGCGGTAGCAACTCACATGCCTGGGGACTGCTCTTTTCGACAGGAATCGTTCAGAAGCCTGCCTCATTACCTGATTGATCACGATTCGCCACTATATTTGATTGTTTGGGACGAATGCGAAGAGAATCAACAGTTTCGCGACGATCGAACTCGGAACAAGTTGCTTGGGATAGCCGTACCAACATCTACTTGACGCTGTCGCTACGTTGCTGCACCGGTACAATATCGAACTCAAATGGAAATGGTCGTTGCCAAAAACTTAGTTAAGGTTTTTCCCACTCCAAGCGGGAAGGAGAAACGAGCGGTCGATGGTCTGAGCTTTGTCGTCGGACAGGGGCAGATCTACGGCTTACTTGGCCCGAACGGCGCGGGAAAAACCACCACACTGCGAATGCTCAGTGGGCTAATGGTGCCGACAAGTGGAACGGCGACTTTGGCCGGTTTTGATGTTTCCTCCGAGCCTTTCGACGTCAAGCGCATCCTCGGATTCCTCACTGCCAACACGGGACTATATCAGAGGCTTACTGCCCGTGAGCTGCTTGTCTATTTCGCGGAGTTGCATCAACTTGATCGCGAAGCAGCCAACAGCCGGGCTGACGAATTGATCCGATGGCTCGGAATCGGCGACTTTGCCGAGCTCCGCTGTGGTGCGCTTTCAACGGGCCAGAAGCAGCGCGTGAACATCGCGCGGGCGCTCATCGCGGATCCTCCCGTTCTCATTATGGATGAGCCGACGTTGGGCCTCGATGTCATGAGCAACCGGATTATCCTCGAATACATCATGCGGGAACGCGACCAGGGCAAATCAATAATTCTCTCGACCCATTACCTCGACGAAGCCGAAACCATGTGTGACCGGATCGGCCTGCTGCACGATGGCCGACTGATTGCGGAAGGGGATATTGAGGCGTTGCGGGCGAAAGCAGGCGAAGACCGTCTGAGCAACATCTTTCTGAAACTGATCCATGCGGACGAAATAGTTGGAGCTGCGCTGCGATGAGCTTTCGTCATCGGATTAGAACGATCTATTGGAAAGAGCTGACTGATATCATGCGCGATCGTCGCACGCTGATTGCGATGATTCTCGTTCCGATCGTTCTCTATCCGCTGTTGATGTTGGGGTCTGTTCAGGCGGTCAGTTACCAACAGGCATCTCTTGACGATGAACATTTTGTCGTTGGCGTTGTTGGAGAAAACCAGGCCAGCGTGCTTCGATATTTGTTGCAGCGTGATGCCGCAATTGCGGCACTTAATATGAACGCGCCGGATAGCGAGTCCGAATCTTCTGAAGAGAAATCGAAGACATTAGCCGATCTGGTCAAGCGTATCGTGCCGTTTGAATCGCGGGAGACGTTGGAACAATTGATCCGCGAACGGCGGATTCACGCGGGCGTTGTCTTTAAGGGGGAAAATTTCGTTGATCAAATTGACAAGCAAAACGAGTTTGAAATCCTGGCAGATTATGAAGAGGTTCGAAGTCGATTCGTAGCCAATGGGCTTCAAGCGATGTTCCAGCAAGTCGGCGAGTATATGAAGAACGATCGCAAACGGCGTGCGGGATTGCCGAAGCATTTCGACAAGCCATTCTCAGTTTCGTCAGCTGACTTGTCGTCGCCGCCTTCGATTCTAGGCCAAATCCTGCCTCTTATCTTAGTCTTGATGACCATAACAGGAGCCATTTACCCTGCCATCGATCTGACAGCAGGTGAGCGAGAGCGAGGCACGCTGGAATCATTGATGGTGTCGCCCGTGCCCGTCATCGACTTGATTGTGGGCAAGTTCCTCGTCGTTACGACCGTCGCGATAATGGGGGCCGCGTTGAATCTTGGCAGTGTGACCGCAACCGTATATTTTGGCGGGTTTGATAAGATCATCGCGAGTACCGGAGGATCGTTGCCGCTGGGTACGATGGCGCTGATTCTTGTGTGCCTGGTTCCGTTTGCCGTACTGATGTCAGCGATTATGATCGCCGTGTGTAGCTATGCGAGAACCTTCAAGGAAGCGCAGAACTATGTGACTCCGGTCATCATGGCTGTGCTTATTCCCGGCGGTATTGCAGCACTTCCTGCCACGCGCATGGAGGGAATCATGCTGGTCATGCCGGTCGGCAATATGGTTCTGCTTGCACGGGATCTTCTGTTAGGTGCCGTCGTTCCGACGTGGAACGTCGTCTTGGTTGTTGTTTCCACGACACTCTATGCAAGCTCCGCCGTGGCTGTCGCAGCCAGTGTTTTTGGTCGTGAATCAGTCGTATTCTCCGATGCCGGATCGATCAAAACGATTTTCTCTCGCTCGCTCATCAAGCCTTCGCCTTCTCCATCTGTATCGATGAGCTTGTTGATTGTCGCGTTGCTTTTTCCCGTTTGGTATTTCATTCAAAGCGCGATATCGCCAAGTAGCACGGAAGAATCCGCTTCGGGCGTGTTGTATGCGACAGGCGTCTTAATGCCGATGATGTTTGTCGTTGTGCCGGTCGTTGTATTGTTGTATTGGAAAGTCGAAGTCCGTCGCGCTTTTTCCATCCGTATGCCAGGAATTCGGCATTTAGTCGGCGGCATATTGATCGGCATATCCATATGGATTCCGGCACACGAATTGAACCTGCTGCAATTCGGCTTGCTGGGCGCTCCGCCGGGAATCACGGAATATGCACAAGGATTCGCCGATACGCTGCGAAACATGCCTTTGTTCCACGTCGTATTACTTATTGCGGTGGTGCCCGCTGTGTGCGAAGAATTGCTCTTCCGTGGATTACTCCTTGGCGGGCTTGGTTGTGCTTCGCGAAAATGGCCAGCGATTTTGGTCTCCGCTGCGGTGTTCGGCGTGTTTCATTTCCTGCTTTTCAAGTTTGCAGTAACCGCAGCGTTGGGCGTCGTTTTGGCGTATGCGTGCTGGCAATCAAAGTCCATCGTGCCAGGCATGGTAGCGCATATGATGCACAACGCGCTGACGTCCATAAGCGTAATTCGTACAGATTGGGTAAGTTGGGTTGGCTTGAACTCCGGAGCCGAATCGGAAAGTGCCGGCCACCTGCCGATCCATTTGTTGGCGATCGGTGCTGTACTCCTTTGCATTGGGCTTTTCCTGCTATCAAAAAAATCGACGCAGGAAATTGCGAGGCCGACGACAATCACTCCCGATTTCCCCTGAGGGGTTACTGGCTGTCGGGATTACTAGCTACGGAAAT
>JAJDEA010000119.1 GCA_029260035.1 Phycisphaerae bacterium | reverse complement strand
TTTCGAGGCAAGTCACTCTGACAAGGAAACGGGATCAATCTAAGAATGGGCGCTACCAGCCAACCAATAGTGAAACTTCATCGATGCCAGGGTGATTCTTCTTTCTAAAAATCGGATAAACCCATCCAGGCCTCACATCCGTCAGTGATCAGTGCATTTGGTTCAAATAATCAAGAAGCTCTCATCAATTGTGAATTAGGATTAGGACCCTTCCGCAATTCAACTGTATTGTGATTGAAACAGACGACCAGTAGAATGCAGAGTGTCGCCGATTAGTTTTCTTGTACAGGATTATGAGTTAGAACTCATGCCCCGTGCACGAGCCGTTTTGCCCGGCTCGACTCGATTAGGCTCGCGCCTAGTAATACCGAACGTGAAGTAATGCCTCATCGATGACATGCATAACGGGCTATAGCGTTGTAAGGGAGACGATCGAATTGCGTTCATTCAGCATGTATGAATTTGTCGCCGTAATTGTACCCGGTGCTATCCTAGTCTTAGGCCTGTGGTTTGTTCCGCAACTTCGGGACCTGTTAAGTGGCGAGCAGGATACGTCTGGGCTTACGGCAACCGCAGTGTACCTCCTGCTGAGTTATGCTGCAGGACATGTTGCGCAGGCAGGTGGCAATCTTATCGAAGCAGCATATTGGAAAATGTGGGGCGGCCCGCCGATTGACTGGGTCCGATCGGAATGTCGGTATCTGATTTCGTCTCAACAGAAAACAGCTGTAGAGAATGCCATCCGCTACCTTATTCCAAACCGATCAGCGGGATTGAAAGGGGTGTCGAAAAACGACTGGCAAGCGTTGAAACGCGAATTGAATGTGATGCTATCGGAGCGCGGTTTTCTTGAATATCAAGACCTAATGAATGCAAATTACCATCTCTGCCGAGCATTGCCAGTGAGCTGCATAGCTCTTGGGTTCGCTATGGGCTTTGCTTCAGTGCTGACATGCGCTCAAGGAATGCTGCTCGGCTCCATTTGTATCGCAGTCGTAGCGGCCTCGCTTTGGCGAATGCATCGATACGGAGAACACGCTGCTCGAGAGTTCTATATCAAACTAATCCGCATGCACGCGATTAATTGCGCCCAATCAGCAAGTTCTTCAGAATGACTCAAGGAGCTACGCATGAATGCACTTGCTAGACTGAACGAAATAGAAGTCAAAGATTTTTGCAGTCGTGCAAAATTGTGGCGCGACTCTTTTCCTTTCCGTAAAGAATCAGTGCTCGCGAGGCGTCCTCTTATCGTCGAAGTATGCGGCACGCCGAAGGCAGGGAAATCTACACTCATAAATTATATAGCTCATTTGTTTCGACGGTGCGACCTGCGAACCAACATAATTACTGAGCGCGCCGAAGTAAACCCACTTCCGGAAAAAATCGATCCATCTTACAACTCTTGGAATCTGGCAAATGTTCTGAGCAAGCTCCTCACTGCAGCTGATAGCAACGATCATATTGTACTAATCGATCGCGGACTCCTAGATTGCAACGTTTGGCTAAACTGGCACGGTAGTCGCAGGTTTGCTTCCAATGAAGAACTCAAATCCGTACATCAGTTCATCCGAACAGCCCGCTGGTGGAGCCTTGTCGATCTCGCTATCGTGGCCATTGTTCCGCCTTCAGTTGCGCTACAACGAGAACCCTTCGGTACCTTTTTTGAGCATCAAGAGATCGCAAGAGATGGAGTAGTACCACGTGTGATGCAGCAGGATGTGCTTAAGCAATACAATTCAACATTGAAGAAACTTATCAAGAACCTGTTTGAGCCGAAGACTGGGCCAAAAATCTGGCACTTAGACATGGTCAAGAACGACCTCGAATCAGCAGCATTGATTGCGGGAGAGAAGATACTAAGTGTTGCGGAGGACATGGTGCCAGAAAAGACTTATGTATTAGGCCGTCACCAAGTATCTCAAAACCTATTCTTGCCGGGTTTCAAAGCTAAAAACGAAACAGTAGCGAAGTTCATTCGTGACGTTGATTCAAAATCCACGCTAGTCGATCGGCTGGCTGCTGATCAGGATCCGTTGTCTTATGTGAAGCCAATCGCATTAGGAGTCATAAGACATAACCACCACGTACTATTACTTCGTCGAAAGGAACTGAATAAGGGAAGTTACATGCACAACAAGTATGTAATCTGTGCAGGCGGGCACCTACGGGCGGATGATAAGATCGAAGGAAAACCGGGAACCGTAGAGCGTGGCCTAAAGCGCGAATTACTTGAAGAGCTTCGGCTAGCCGAGACACCCGAGCTCGTTCTTAGGGGTCTCGTATACGATGCAGACGTGGCGCAGTACTTCGGGCATATCGGCATCGTTTACGAGGTTCTTCTTAACGAAAAAGTGGCGGCCCTTGCGCGATCACAAACGGAATTCAAGGAGAAGAGTGGCGCAGGCGTAGGCTGTAGGTTTGTTTCGGTGAATAACCTGGGGACGTACTACAACGAAATGGATAAATGGTCTAGGCATATCGTCTCGGGACTTTTCGGCATCTGCAAGGACCGTGGTGACAGTCAGGCTGCATTATTCTGAGAAACCAAGCAACATGGGCTGCTTCCCCATAGTCCAATGCTTGATTTAGATTTGGACTCGTTTTCGTTGAAGTGCGGGAAGCATCAAGAACAGGAACCTGTCAAAGAGTCGACAGCAGACTAGTTTCAGTGAGAGATGGAGAGATTCGACTTCGGTACAACTGTTCAACACTAAGTCGTTGGCGTTAGCGGCAAATACCGAGGGCGGCTTACTTGTACAACATTGGCATCACTACAGGGCCAGCAATATGCACCCTTTCTTATTGAGTCAAGAATCGATTTATTCGAAACCAAAAGCAGTCGTATCGCTGTCAAAGTAATGAAGGTATTCGGCGTGGAGTGGAGCAAATGGCCAAGAAGAAAAAAGGAAACCCGTCCACTACGAATCAGCAGTTGTTATTCACTGATGTACTTTACGCTCCGCGATTCCTTGAATCGCACGTCGGCAAGCAGATTCTGCACGACCCCAGAACTGCCATCGTTGAACTAATCGCAAATGCTTGGGACGCGGGCGCAACAACGGTGAAGATCACTTGGCCCAATGGAAATGGCAACCAACGTTTCGCCATCGAGGATAATGGTATCGGCATGACGGACGATGAGTTCAGGCGTCGATGGCGAACTCTCAATTACAACCGGATGGAAGAACAGGGCGTAAGAGTGATTTTTCCAACAAACGCCAAGGACAAACACCCTGAACGGCTCGCATTTGGCCGCAACGGCATCGGGCGATGGTCTGGGTTCTGTTTTGGGGATAAATACATTGTCGAAACATGCAAAGACGATCACTACAGCTGTTACGAAGTGGCGAGAGGATTCGACAGACCATTCGAGATTAAAAAGATTAAGGACGTCACATCCAGGAAGTATGGCACACGAATCGCATGCCCTATCTGTCGCCAGCTATCGCTAAGCCCAGAAGACGTTCGAGGCGAGATAGGAATGCGTTTCTTGACAGATCCGAACTTCCAGGTTTATGTAAATAGTGACGCGGTCAGCTTCAAGGACATCGATGATCCGAACATTCAAAAACTGCCACTAGCAATCGATGACAGCACAAAGGTCGAATTAATTATCATCGATACGAAGGGGACGGATCGGACGACGAAGCAGCATGGCGTAGCTTGGCATGTCGGTGGAAGACTTGTTGGTTCCTGCTCGTGGAAAGGCACTTCGGCGGACGAATTGATCGACGGCCGCCGCATCGCAGCGAAGCGATTTACCTTCATTGTTCGCGCTAACCACCTCGCTGAAGCTGGAGCAATCAAGCAGGACTGGTCGGGCTTCGACAAAGACAATGAACATTTTCAGCGAGCGGCACAGGTCGTTCACGAGGAAGTGCGTAGACACCTGCTTTCGGTTTCAGAGGAAGACCGCATGGACACGCTGGAGAAGGCCAGAGAGGAAAATCGGAAGACCCTCAAAACTTTGGGACCCTTAGGCCGAGAGAAGTGGACGAAATTCGTCACAAAGTCTCAGGAAAGCTGCCCGTCCATTAAGGTGACAGATATTGTCAAACTTTCGGAGGTGGTCGCCAACCTTGAGCAAACCAAGTCTGGATATGCCCTTGTGCATAAGCTCAGTGAATTCGGCCCCGATGAATTGGACAATTTGGATCGGCTTTTGGAGAACTGGACTCTGGACATGGCCAAGGTTGTCCTCGATGAAATAGGGAGCCGCTTGAAGCTAGTTGAGGAACTCCATGTTCGGACGCTTGACAAGAACACTAGAGAAGTACAGGACCTACAACCGCTTTTCGAACAGGGCTTGTGGATATTCGGGCCTGAATTTGAGACCATAGAATACACCTCCAACCAGGGCATGATGCGTGTCGTACAAGACCTCCTCAAATGTGGTGACATTACGTGCAGTCGAAATCGGCCAGACTTTGTCGTCCTGCCCGACGGCACATCCAGCCTTTATTCGTACCCTCGCTATGACGACACAGGCGGAGTGGTGGGTACAGACCGTCTCTTTGTTATCGAGTTGAAGAAGCCGAGCGTAAAGATCGGCGAGGAACAGAAAGCCCAATGCTGGAAGTATGTAAAGGAGCTCAAGAGTAAAGGGCATATCGAGGAGAAGACCAGAGTAAACTGCTTCGTCCTAGGTTCGCATGTAGATCCGTTAGAAGCTTCGGCTCGCGTGGAAATGGACGGCAGGGTGATCATTCAGCCCATGCTCTTCACCACAGTATTGAAGAGAGCCGAGAGTCGGTTATTCAAACTTTCCGAACGAGTAAAAAATGCACCATTCTTGGAAAAACGGCGCGACGAACTTGATGCATTCCTCGCAAAAGAGGAAAAACAGTCCGATCTCTTCTAACGGGCTTTCAAGTTATGAACTTTCTTTAATTGCCAGTATCTGAATGCACATCCTCGCTCGCTGGAACGGCGAGGGGTTCGCTCTGAGGCAAAAGCGCCGCTTCATTCTTGCAACCACAAGCACGCTCTCCGCCAACGGCCGAGTCGTTCAAAACAATGACAGTTTCGTTCGGTTAATCTCTAAATCATTGGCCTTGTATGCGGAGACATCTTTGAGAGTGAATTCTCGGTTTATGCTTAGAGCATGTCATTGGAAAAGATAGTGATTTATTGAAATAACAAGAGGTCAAATCTAAGCACCTTAGCGCGATCCTCCTGGGCAGCCATATAGGCTGCTGCCTTGTTTGGATCTACATCAAAGGCCAACT
>JAJDEA010000118.1 GCA_029260035.1 Phycisphaerae bacterium | reverse complement strand
CGAGTCCGAAATTGCAAGGTTTTTGCGAATCATCCATGACTTCCTTGCAAAGTATACCACACCAAAAACCTCAGTTCACCCTGCAATCAAAGAAAAATGACAAGTTCTTCAGGGACGACTAAAATAAGGACTTACGACGTTTTTGGTGATTTCGACAAATTGCGCTGCGCAGTTTGAAAACGGGGTGGCTGCTACCTATATGGCGGTGGGTAGTTGGCGGTGGATCGTGGGTGGCGATAGCGCCAGTGGCGATTCGTGTCCGATGCTCTTTTCAAACAATCGGACAAAGGACAGCAATCGGACACAGCGTTTTGCGTGTGATTTTAGCGTCTGTAAAGTGAGCACGGAATCGCCCCTTCGTCATTGGTATTGCGCAGCGCAGAAGTTAAGTCGCTTGCTCACCATCGTTTTCATTCAGGTTCATGGTCGAGAGTATCCTTGGTACGATGTCATCAATCATACCCTTGAGCATTGCGATGTTACCATTTGCTACATACGCTGCTGCCGCGCGAATCAAAGCATAAGTTGCGAAAACAGCGCCCATTGCCGAGAGAAACCCGTGTATCTTCCTGGGTGTCCTAATCTCGCTAATATGGGCGTGCGCCGTTCTGTTCATTGCCTGCCAAATATGGGAATACTCGACAACCAAAGAATTACCTAGCTGCTCTCTCACGCCAGTTTTCAAATCGTTCTTGGCATTCTGGTCCAGCATTGTCTCCATGTTTGGCAGATTTTTGTAAGGATTCCCATTAGCATCTCTAAGATTAAGTGAGCCTTGGAGATCACTTAGAATTCGTTCTGCTACTGTACGCCACAATTCCAAGCCTACTATTCTATTGGCCCAATTTTCATATTCGCGGGCCATCGAACAATGGAGACGAATCCAACCATTCTCAGCGTGTGATGCCCACGATAGTTTAATCGCCAATTCATAGAATGACCTACATATTGTCGGCATAGTGACACTGCAAGCGTCACCCAATTCTGAGACAACGATCATTGACCGAATTGTATTACGTCCGAACTCAAATGCACTCAAGAGCATGATTGCCGGAGTTTGGGTTGTATATCCTTCGCGCTGAATATACTCCTGTAGATTGGCCTTTTCCGTGTCAAGCTCGCTAATGCACATGGTGAGCATTTTGACGTTGTCGTTTTCCATGTTCGTCATCGTATGCAAGCAGGTCCTATCGTACAAGGCCAACGGCAGGCAAACTCGCGACATCATTCAAGATGAACGTCAGACCATTCGATTCGACTTGAGTCGAAGCCTGCTCGAACGCCCTTCGGGGGCGGCTCGAAGGTTCTCGATTTCGGTTGCCGCGTCTTCGCATAGCTGGGTCATGCTGACACCCTGTGACAGATTCAAGATGACGCGTAAGCGCTCGATTCCGTGAAGTTTTACGACAGGCTGAGGCGGACCCATGACGGTCTTTCCGATTTCTCCAATATCGGCCTGTCTTGGTTTCTTTGCTTTCGCCATGAAGTTTTCCTTTCCTATGGTGCCGGATCGTAGATGATTTCAAGCGAGAATGTCGCATCGCTGCCACTGCCGTTTGTGAGGAACAACCCCGTAAGGTCAGTCGCGAACAGGTTGGCAAGGTAATTGCCGCCGTTCGGGAAAATATACGGAACACCAGCGAGCAGATTTAACGTCTCATCTGGGACGGATGAACTATTGGTCTTGAGCGTCAGGTCTGTCGTTGAGATCAGGTACATAAACTTGACCTCTGCGATTTTGACATCGACTCCACCAACGCTCTGGTCGGTTGCTCCATCCGGAACAGGAATGTTCAGGCTCAGATTCGCGTCGGCGGAGATGTTGCTTGTAAAGACGTTTCCGATCACGCCGGATATGTTTCGTGAGATGGTTGCCGTGAAAGGCATTTTTCGTACTCCTGATTTGACTGTTTGCTGAAAGACACAACTGGCGGGCTGGCAACGGAAGACCCGGACGAATCCCATGCCAAACCCGCCAGCCGTAGTACCCTTCGTTGGCTAGGCAGCGAATTCAATCCGGGCACAAAACTGCCAGTAGCCGTATGTCAAACGATAGCGTGCGCGGACGCCGTACTCATAAACTTCACGACGGAAGCCGGATTCGCTGTCCTGTTCCTGTGCGGTGAATTCGATCGGCGCTCGGTCTTGAAAGATGAACGGACGAACCGGAACGTCTGTCTTCAACAAGTACCATACTTTTGGATCGACCAATCTGGGCATCGCTATGATCCGCGCGGCGCCTTCCAAGACATTCGTCGTGCTGTTGACAAGCGTCGCATTGACGGCTTCGAGCGCGGTCAGGTGCATCGTTGGCGGAACCACGCACACCAGCCCGCTGGCCGTATTGCTCATCGGTTCGGCCTGGTCATCCTTGAACGCGATCAACCTGGCGATGGCCTGCTTTAGCGCATCGCGGAATTCGGCGGTGGTTGGATTGTTGACGTCCACTGTTCCGGTCCGTGACACGATGTTGCTTTGGACGCCACTGCCGCCGCTCTGGTGTGATGCGTTGAAAAAAGGCACGCCGTCATAGGAATTGAATCCTGCGCCTGCGCCGTTGATGAGTAGGCGGGCGATTTCGGCATCCTTGTGCGTTGCTGAACGCGTTGCCATTTCCTGAATGCGAAGACGAATCTGGCCGGTCTGGTCATCGTCGATTTCGTCACGATCAACCTCGATCGTGAGTTCGTATTTTTGGTTTTCGATGCTGTACTTTTCGGCGAGCAGGCCGCGTGCCTTACGCCCGGTTCCCCATTCCCGCATAGGTGGGACCTGTCCGAGGAACCCGTATTCCTCCTTGCCGGTCGTGGATGCAAGACGAGTCGCCAGGTCGGCGAAGTAGGTCGTGGTTGCGTCGAAGCGCTGGAAGAATTCAGCGCGAATGCTTGCTTGGGTGAGTCCTGTGTTTACAACTGTCATGGTGTCATTCCTTTGACATTGTGAAGCACGCATCGTGCGTGCATGGATTTTCTAAGGTGCGGTTCCGAATTCTCGTAGCCGCAAGATGATTATTCCGGTCGATGGGACGTCTACCAAATGGCCGACGAAACTGTTAGCCGTTGCGGTCAGCGTCAGTGTGTCGTCTGCCGATGCGTAGACCGCTGCGCCGATGTTGGCGAGCGTTGCGCCTGCCAGCGCATGGTCGAAGTCGCCGGTTGTGTCGCACCGGAGATTTGTGTCTCCATCGGCACCGGCGGAGTTGTCCATGTTTTCAAAGGCGAAGCCGACGAAGGCGTCACCGGCTACCAGTGGTCGTGCATAGCCGTTTGAGTCGAGGCCGACCAAAGAACCTTTGTATATAGTGGTTGCTGCTTTGACCTGAAACGATCGGAGTCGGCGGTCCAAGTAGTCGTCCCTGAAGAACTCGTCATTTTTCTTTGATTGCAGGGTGAACTGAGGTTTTTGGTGTGGTATACTTTGCAAGGAAGTCATGGATGATTCGCAAAAACCTTGCAATTTCGGACTCGGCATGGAGGCCTTATGA
>JAJDEA010000117.1 GCA_029260035.1 Phycisphaerae bacterium | reverse complement strand
TGCTCCGAACGCTTCAGGCCCGTACCAAAGATGCCCTCTGGCAATCCATGCAAACAGTGCTCGATGCGGTGACCACGAGCAACGCCATCAACTGCTTCAAACACGCAGGATACTCGCTACATGTTGATTGAAACCGCTCTAAAATGCCGTCTATTTGACGGCATTACGAATCGCAGTGAGGATTCTTCGCTCCTCGGCACGGTCGCGCCGGAGCGTTTCCCAAAGTGTATTCTGGCTGGTCGTTGTTGCCGCATCGCGATCGATCGCCGTCCCGGTAGGCGTGTCATCGACCGAGCGATCGATAGCCAACGACCGATGGGCCTGCGTGGTCTGTTGCTGAACCGCAACCCGGCAGTGCAGGTCGGCGTAGGCCTTTTTTTCGACTACATACAATTCAACAATTTTACGGATGCGAGGCTTGGTTGATAGCCGGCGCGCGGTTCGAGCATCGTTTCCCAACGATGCGTCGAGAATTGGGACCGTTGTAATGACGCCTGATGTAGCGTCGCTACGCTCAATCGAATACCCCAACGAAACGAGCGCATTCTCCCCAGCGACAACGAGTTCGCGACGGCTGGTGTCGGTTATCGATTCAATGCTGTGACTATACGAAACGTTTCGTGCATTCATGCAGCCTGTAGCAGTGAGCAAACCGACGGCTGTTAGAATGATTTTTATTCCTTGAGTCTTCGACATTAGCGCATTATCGGCGCCCCGGCGAAGTTTGCAAGGTTTTTTAGGCTGAGCGTGCTGCGGAGTTGCGCACGGCATTGTGAGTGAGAAATCGCGACGACTGGCTACACAAGCCGTCTCGTTTCCGGAATCACAGACGATCATTTACTCAGCAGCCATTTGAACGCTTGCCAGCGCGGTTGAAACAGAATCGGCAAATTCAAACACCTTATCCAATCCGGTAACCAAAATCAGCCCCCAGACGTTCGTATTAATCTCACAAAGCACGAGTTTACGCTGGTCGCTGATGAGTTTCTTCCGAAGTTTCAGCAGCTTGGCAATATTTGAAGAGTTGAGAAATGTTACCCCTGCGAATTTAAGAATTACTGCGCTATGCTTATCCTCATCGACTTGTTCGAAAAGGGCATTGAGATCGTCGGAGAAGCTGGGATCATCCTGCAACTCGACAACCAGTACATTGTCTGACCATCGATCGATAGACATTCTTCAAAACACTCCAACACTACTAAAAGACCTCACTGGAAAAGTAGCCTCGTTTGCACAGAGTGTCAAACAAAATGGTTCGGCTTCAAAAGTCATGCTGCTTATCGCTCACGAACCAACATTTTCCGATCAATGCCGATTTCGGCGATAGCGGACGCAGCGTCGTCGAGCCATCGTTGTGCGTCGGTGTAGTAACCGGCCGTGGGACGCAGACCCTCAATTTTCTTGGACCAATGTGTATTAAAAAAATGCATGTACGATTCTCGCATGTACTTACTATAAATGCTTGCGAGTGCGACTGGGAGGAATCGGTCATCGCCGCGAGGCGTGAACGCAATTTCGAAAATCTGGCCGCCTTTTTTTAGCCTATATGCGCTGCGATCGGGAGATTCCTCGACAACCTGCAACGCAAACTCAGGCCAAGAAAGCAGAATCGCTTCTCTATAATGGACTCGACCGCCAAGGCGATCAACCTGAATGCGAACTCGCTTCTCTCCAGCCGAGTGGCGTATGCGCTCCGCGATGCGAAATACGAGGTTTAACAAGACTGTTGCTTTGTTTTGCGTTTGTGCGACGAGCCGGTTGAATTCGCCTTCGTACATCACCTCACACGACGCCCCAAGAAACGCAATATGTTGGTTATTGCAATCACGAACGATTGCATTGGCTTTCGTGGTAATGTCGCCCACGCCATCACATCGTGGCAGCGTAAGCGTTGACTCGCGATACCATGGATATTCTTTCCCTTGTGCGCCAGCATTTGGAGCAATCACATCCAAAAGGCGATGCCATGTATCCGGGCGATGGCCAGCCACCGCAAGCATAACAAGTGCGGTTCTTTCCAGCGCAGCAGGGTTCGAGCGTTGGTGAAAGAGCTTTTTGCTGTCGGTTATTGTCAGGCGTTTGTCATGTTTATTGCAGCTCTTGGTACACGTTTCTGCTAATGTTTCCCAAAGGCAGTGATTCAGCTTCGCATCCGGAACACGAAACACCGCACCGGAAACGAGTAACGGCCCAAGCATTGGGCCATATCCAGCTTCATCAATACCCGCGAGAATCGCCATGAAATCCAACCATGAAAAATAACGCCTGAACGACCGCGATCACTTCTTAGAATCAATGACTGCCGTGTATTTGGCGCATTGTAAATCTCCCAACATTGCGATAGCCAGAGCTTGCTTTAGCATTTGATAGCATTGAAACCGTCAAACGGCTCGTCCTCATCTTTGTCATCCATCCCAAAGATTTCCAACCATTCGTCCGTCTCCGTCTTGGAAAGCTTGCCGGGTTTCTCCCCTGGCTTATCAGCAATCTTTCGCCGATCGTCGGGTTTTGCGAAGATTTCATGCACAAAGGTGACAGAGTCCGTATCGACGCAGCGCCTAGCCCTTGCGGCGTGGCGGATGGCCGTGTCGCTCGAAACAACACGCATCGTTCCCGGATCGCGCGATCGGTCGATTATGTCTACAAGAATGTCATCTGCCGATTTCGGGGCACTAAACCGTACCGCGATTCGACTGGAAGCCATTTGCTTTGACATTCCCCCCCTCGGCACCGGGCCGTCAAAAACTAACGTAACTTCCTCGCTTCCAAGTCTGGCCCATCGCTCGATCACTTTGACCATCGTTTCTCGTGCAACAAGGGGAATCGGAGCGTGCGCATGCATCGCATGAAGCAGGTTGTTCCCGTCAATAATAATGTGTCCTGGCATCGTGATTCATTATGGCATATTGCAGGGGGCGACGCGAACCATCGCCGCATCCCGTCCCCAACGCATGGCTCAAACTCCCTTGCAGCGCCTACGAAGCAACGCCGGCAAATCAGCAAAGAAACGCGGCTGCTGTAACTTCCGTATGAAATCGGAGCAACGCATTCATGCCGATCGGCTTCAACCCCGCCGCGACAGATTCTTCTACACACGCAGCTCTGCTCATAGAATGTCGGCCGCTCGGCTTACCTGTTCGTCGGGTTTTTCGGTTGCGTTTCCATGCGCGGTATGAGTTTGCATCGAAAAATGAAAGGACAACTCCTAAGCGAGCAACACGAGCAAACTCTCTTAGAATGGTCATGCGGTCGTCATGTTCGGGGATGTGATGCAGTAATCGCGAACAAAGAACGACATCGACAGAATCATCGGGCAATGCAATCTGAAAGGCTGAACCGACGAGCGCGACGGGTGTCTCGTCGAATAGATCATAATGCTTCCTACCTTCTTTCAGCATCGACCCTGACGTGTCCATGGCAATCACAGACGCACCAAGCTGGGCTAAAGTGGGGAGGAATCGCCCGGTGCCCGACGGACAGTCCAGCACACTTTCGAAAGCCCGGTAGCCTCGAAGTCGATTGAGCGCCCGCCCGATCATTTTCACTTCAAAATAATTGGATATGCGTCGCCCGAGATTAGAATCGTGTTTATTCGCATAGTACTCTGCATAATCGTCCGCCTTATACTTCTTGCCAAACGCGCGCGGAGCTGGCGGCAAATGGGTCGGCGTCGTAGTCGTGTCTCTGCATGAGCTATTTTCGGCTAGCTCGTTGCTCCTTGAAGCCGAATTGCCGGTGGTTTCGACCATAGTTGTTCGGTCGATGTGTTCAACCAAAGCTGGCAAGAGCGTGTTATCTCCATCAATTCGGAGGCGTCCCGCGCGGATACGATCGTATGCGTCCGGATGCCCCGAGATTACCGAGAGCCAGGTTTCGGGATCCGTCCGGATGACCAAATCAGGCTTGATCGACGCCGAAAGATCCACCGAAACGTGTTCTCCCCGCATAATCACATGGTGCGATGAGGTTTCGATCGATGCGCCAGCGTTTGAAAACGAGAAACAAATGGTCTTACCCGCATTAGGCTTAGCATCTCCAGTACCTTTATCCGCACATAGCACTTCGAAGAACTCTTCAATAGAATCAAAGTTGCGGAAGGAGTTCTTCCTCTGATGCAATCCGGCCACTCGTTTACGAAACCAATCGATTGCTTCAGTGACGGCCATCCGTCTCTGTTCAGATAGCGCAAGAGGACGGGCGTGTTTCAGGATCCGTCGAGCTAGTGCGCGGTGTTCGGAGTTGAGACTCAAAACGTCGAAATATGCTTTCAATAAGCGCAGCAACCCGCCACGGAATCCAAGAGCCAAACCTGACGCAACCAGCTCTGACAAATCTGCGACCGCGTCCGACTCTTTAACACGCGAATCGCTCAGCGACGCATGCGTGTCCGGGTCAAGCAACGTAAACAGGTATCCGCCGTCAGATTGCTTGCCAACTAATATATTGCGCCAGTAAAGCCCTCCGTGTCGGACGCCGGCATCATGCATTCTTCGGATGGCTTTTCCAAGGTCCTTGGTTAGTGCTTGTCGATCGTACCGTTCAAACGAACCGTTTCGCAATACACTGATCGCGAACACGTCAAGCGACTGAAGCCCCTCTGAGCCTTCCGTGATTAATAGGCTCGCCTGCAAGAACGCGCCACGACGGCGCTCTCCAAACGCAATGGGTCGTACCGTTGGCACTTGTCGGCGGCGCATTTCGGTGAGGACTTCATATTCTCGTCGAGCGCGGGTCTTGCCAAAAAGTGTCCCGCGAAACATTTGCTTGATTCTTTGGTCCAACCGGTCATACAAATACCGCTTGACATAAACATCAGCAGGGCCACCCAGCTCCTCGCCAACCGAAACGCGCACCACATCCGACGAGCTTGAAACGGCGGCTACATCATCCGAAGTCAGGGACAGAACATCATCCACCGATCGCCACCCAACTCGCTTAATCCAGTCGCGATCACCCGCCGCTATTTCAAATCGTTGTTGGCCCAATTCAATAATCCTGGTCTGCTATGGGTCTAAGGCTTTTACACCTATTGTGAATCGTTATTTCGGGGCAGCTTCATCGGGAATATCGATTCTCGATTCCGACGAGGAAACTGGACTTCCCCCAGCTCTTTCGCACGCCACACTTGCCCAGTTGTCGATATGTAGAGTCTGTCGAACCTTACATTGACATCCAGCCAATTATGATACCACACCCGGTCGTCCCGCGAGAGTCCTGAGATTGAAACAAAGCGATACCGCGCATTTTGAAGTTTCCCAGCGGCATCAACCGTGAGTCTCAGTGGGCGAATCCGCCTGGAAAGGAATTCAATCCGGTGTTCATCGTCTCTTGTCATAAGAAAGCAATCTGATAATCTACCCCTCCCGTGAGGGGCCGTAGCTCAGTTGGGAGAGCGCCTGGTTTGCAACCAGGAGGTCGAGGG
>JAJDEA010000116.1 GCA_029260035.1 Phycisphaerae bacterium | reverse complement strand
CAAACCAACCTGCAACTGCCGGTACAATGGCAATCTCCCCCAACGCCGTTAGCAAACCAACTAAACCTCCAGCAACTCGGACTCGCAAGTTCGCGGAGCCAGGTAGACCGGATAGTCATTTCCAATCGCGTCTCTTTGACTTGCCAGTGCAAGTTCGGGCCGATTGTTCCGTTCGCTCAAGTGCGCGACCGCAACCCACTTTGGCCTGCTCTGTCCACAACAGGCTACAAGTTCCGCTGATTCGTCATTCGACAAATGGCCTCCGCTACCTGTAATCCGGTGTTTCAGGCGAGCCGGATAATCGCTGGTAGCAAGGAGTTGCGCATCGTAATTGCTTTCGAGATAGGCGGCGTCCACTGATTCGATCACCCCCCTGAGGCCGCTGAAAACGTGCCCCAGGTCTGTCAGAATCCTAAGCTTCTTTGTCTCGTGTTCAACGACAAATGCAACGCCGTCAGCCGCATCGTGAGCCGTGGGAATCGTATGCACCTTCACACTTCCAAATTCCAGCGTATCCCCTGAACGAAAGTAGTGAACGTCGTCCAATCGACCGAGATTGCACCAGGTAGCTCGCCAGCCCATTTCTTCGGGGCCGTTTTGGTTGATGCGCGAATATTGACTGAATCTCTCATGGCCATCGACGCTGAAAATCGGGATCACTATCAGATTGACGTGTTCAAGCAAACGCTGCCGAGTTTTGGTGATTGCGATATCTCGCAAGAGCATCAGCGATGCATCCTTTCCGGCGCATTCGCCGGCGTGGATGCAGTTCTGAATAAAGACAGTAAGGTGTTTGCTTGATCGAGCGTCCTTCGGCGTGAAGGTTCCGTCACGCGAGGCGACAACGAGCGGCATTGCGCGTCCTTGCGGGCTTGTTCCGAAGGTCTGGTATTCAAGCCAGGGTGATGCGTCAGCCAATCTGCGACAAAGCGCAACCGTTTCCTCGTAGCGAGGCGTTTTTCGAAAATCGAATCGTTCGACGACCGTGCGCCATTCTGACGGAACGTCAGTGGATGGGTTCGCGAGCGGCGCCGGATATTCCGCATGAGTACGCTGGGCGAATAGGGTTATCGAAAGCGCTGCAACAACGCTTAGGAATGGCAAGACTCCCCGGCGCATGAACCCTATTGGCTTTGTCATGCAACCGACATCGTAGGCGTCTCAATTCGTTTGCCAGCCAAGGCTCCGTCGACGAACAACGTGTCGCTGTCCGCGTCGCATTTAATCTCGACGTCAAAGGCATCCTGGCTTCCGAATTCCTGTGCCGCGAGCCAAACCTGCGTCATTTGCGGGCTGATGCGATCAACAACTTCGACCGCCCACTGCATTCGCTGCTTGTCGAAAAATGCAAATGGCTCGTCAAAGAAAATGAACTGCGAAGCCTTGGTTGTGGAGCAAATCAGCGCCTGGGCCAGCGCGAGCCGAAGACTCAACATGAGTTGGCGATGAGTGCTGTTGGAAACCTCGTCCAGCCCGACGAAGTCATTCTTCTTCTTTGAGAAGACACGAACGTTCAAGTCTTCATCGATTTGCAGATGCTGATATCGATCGTCGGTGAGCTTGGGTAGAACTTTGCCGACGAACCTGCGAAGCTCCGGCTGAAACTTTGCGTAAATCCGACGGCACGTTCCGTCGATCAGTTGCCTGCCAAGTCCAAGCACTTCAACACGATGGCGAAGGTGGTCGCTCTTTTCTCGGAGGTTGGCGATCATTGTCTCTAATTCCGTCGCATGGTGTCGCCTTTTCCGTTCGATTTCGATTTGTTTGGTGATGTCCGTGGCCTGCGTCCGAGCTGATGTGACGTCTGCCTGAAGAGTGTCTGTTTTGCTTTGCAGTTTTGCTCGGGAATCCTTCAGCGAATCCTCTGCTTTGGCGCTGCAGCGTTTCAGCTCCTTCAGTTTCGATTCCAAAGCGTCGGGGCGAACGAATATTGCGCCATCGCCGTCGCGAAACGCAACTGCCGCGTCGCGAACCGTGCCGTCATCGATACCCTGCAGCGACACCATGACTTCTGGAAAGGTCGCGTCGTTTATGGATTCGATCATGCTGAGTTCTTGTTGAGCTTTGGCGGCTTGTGCTTCAATCTCCGCAATTCGCTGACGCAATCCCTTGATTTCCCCAGAAACGCTTGCCGCCGAACCGAAGAAAACCACGGCCAAGAAAGATGTACCCACTGCCGCAACGAGGATGACAAGCGGGGATGATCCTTCGGACATCGATAGCAGGCTTGTCAATTTGGTTGCGATGGAACTTGTTGGTGCTGCCTGCAAGACGCCCCATGCCGCCCATGAGACGGCTGCGACGAAGGCAAAGAAGCCCCCGAGGACGCGCTTTGGCTTACGAGCACCTGATTGCTTTACAATCTGCCTGTCCAGTTCTTTCTCTCGATCGGCGAAGCAAATCGTCGTATTGGTTGATTTGCCGTTGTTTCCGGCCGGTGGCGCCTGGCTGACCCGTGAGTTTTCCAAAGCGAGTTGTGATCGCAGATTCTTTCGGCGATAGTCCGCAAGCGTTGACAGTTCCTCGTATTTCTCCAGGCCTGCTTCGAACGACTTCAATGCGCCCTCGGTAAGATCGAAACCTTCATGTTCCGGGCTGCCAGCCCCGTTAGCTTCTGATACTGCGGCTACGGCTACAAGCGACTTGCTGACAGAACCCTGTTTTTCGCGCCATTCAGCATAACGCGTGCTGAGAGTAGACTCGGCGAATCGCGCAGAAGCGGAACAAAACGCTTCGGCGGCTTTTTTGATCGATCGTTCCCGTTCTTTCAGTTCGCTTATGCGGCCCTCGATTTCTCTGATGGCTTGCTGTTTTTCGTTTTGCCTGACCTCGAGCCTTTCAAGCTCATTCTTGTCATAAGCGAATTCCTGCAACTGACTGCGAGTTTCGAGTAGCTGCGACTCGAACTTCGCCAGCGATGACTGCGAAGTGCCGATCTCATTTCGAATATTCTGGCTGACTTTTTCTAATGCACCGACGCCAATGAGCGACTTTACGGTGTCACTTTTCGCGTGAGGAACTTCCACTTCGCGCTGCGCCAGGTAGAAACTGTGTACGAAATGATCGTAGTTGAAACCGATGACCTGTTCGATCTTTTCGGCAACGGCAGAAACTCCCTGTGCGATCGGTTGGCTTTCCCCAACGAGATTGAGTCGGGCGGTGTGATTCTGTTCAGTGTCCACTTCTCGAACGAGCACATAGGCCTTGTCATCTTGTCCGGCGAATTCAAGCCTGACAGAGCCGCGAAACTCACCCCATCGAATGGCTTTTCCAAGCTGGTCCGACGCAAGCGCGTAGGATCTGCCGAAAAGGGCAAAGCAAATCGTCCCGCCAATTGCTGTCTTGCCAGCCTCGTTAGGGCCGGTGATGCCAATACGTCCGCTGGCCGGCAGGTTCTTCAGTTCCAGCTTGCGGTATTTGAAGATGTTTTCTGCCCGTAGGCCGGAAATAATCATTGTTTCCCTCCTTGTCCCGGACGATTGAGCTGTTTCAGAATTACCTCAACCGCCTCACGATGCAGCGAATCATCAAACGTTGGGTCTGCTGTACGAAAGCGAGCGATCTCACTCTGCGCGTAGTCTTCAAACTCTGAGGCAGGATGGTCAAGCCGAAAGTCTTCGACGAGCCACTGTTGTTTAGACGAATCCATAACCGTCACCTTGCCTTTTTAGATGATCCCGCCAGCACTGTTCGTCCTTGCAGCTGCGGCGATACCTCGATGAGTTTCCATTCAGGCGGCACGTCCGTGTTTCCACCTGGCTCGAATCTGAAAGAACAATCTCTGCTGGCATCGCGCAGTGCAAGTCTCAAACTTCATGACGAATTCCGCACTTGGGCGGATCGACCGAAGCCGACTGCAGAGAAACCAATCTCAACCGAAGAGTGGAGTAGTAATAAATCGAACTGGTCTTCGTACGGCCCATCGTCGGTTGCGATACGTCTATAATTACGAAAAATTGAACGATTTCACAAGCCTTCACTGGCGGTGACTTTTTGAAAAATTACAGGTTGCTACGGGCAGTTGCTGTTGCCAGTGGAAGCTCGATTGTAATCACAATCAAATCACAAGTTATCAACAGGACCATAATGCGCCCAACCTATTGACGCAACGATAATTAGAGCCGAAACGGTCGAGCCGATAGCTTCACGTTGCGCGGTGAGGAATGTAATCGACATCAGTGATGCGACATTTTGGCGGGTCAGTTTTTTTCCTTTTGAAAAACTGAGAACCGTGGTTTTTCGAGAACTCAAGATTATTTCGTTCTGATTTCAAACGGCGACTATACCCTGTGCAGCCGGTGTTGTTACCTAACGAGTCTGTGTGATTGAGCGCATGGTGCGATAAACATGGCTATTCCGCTCAATCGTCAATCCAATTATCCATGAGATATGCTGCCCCAGCTTTCCGGGGCAATTTCGCTTGGCCGACTTAGCCTTTTCTCACAGACATGGCTACGTCTAGCCGATTGCATAATTGACAATCGAAGTTTTTTGGCAAGAAAAGGGTAGGGCGGGAGGTGGGCCTCTTGCTCATCCTTTGCTAATACCAATGTCAATTAGCCGCAGTTGGAAACAGAAGCCTTATGAATTTATTGGACGAGGCATTCGAGAAAGCTAAGCATGTTCTAAGACTCAACGTGTCTGACCGAGGGTTCAGTGCGTGCAGCGTTCAGCACGATGAAGATCCGATGAGCAATTACCGTAGCGTTTGGGCTCGTGATG
>JAJDEA010000115.1 GCA_029260035.1 Phycisphaerae bacterium | reverse complement strand
CGTCTACGTCCAAGAAAATTGGATCGGAGTTGATGTTCCCACCTTCATCGATGGTACTTGCTGGAAGGCCTCCTTGAAGAATGCTGTGGCCGATTCTTGGTCTTGTACTTTCGGCGTTGGCATTGAATACCTGATCTGGATTGTTTGCAAAAAGGATGCAATTGTTCACCGTAGGACTACTCACGCCTCTAGGGGATTCCGTAGCATTGGCTATTCCGCCACCTGCAATGGTTGCGAAATTTTCCGTAAACGTGCAGTTGACTATTTCTGGGCTGCTACCTCCGTTAAATAATCCTCCACCAAACCGAGCTCTATTGCCAGCAAATGTGCAGTTGGTTATTGATGAATCGGCGTTGTCATCATAGATTCCGCCACCGTCGTAGCGAGCAATATTGCCGTAGAATGAGCAACTGTTTACTGTGAGGTTGCGACAATTGACATTGTACATCCCGCCGCCGTAGCCAAACGACTCATTCCCTACAAACGCGCACCGATTAATCTGCGGACTACTGCCAACAATGTTTGACATTCCACCGGCACCGACATAGCTCATGTTGCGGATAAACGAACAATGGGTGAACATGGGATTACTGTGCCCGGAATTCTCGACACCGCCACCGCCATGGAAGCCGGAGTTTTCGATGAACAAGCAGTGGCTGACTTGGGGGTTGCTTCTGTTATGGTTGGCCATGCCACCACCTTCGGCGGTATTTTCGGTAAATACACAGTTCATTACAGTCGGGCTGGTGCCGTCGTTGAACATTCCACCTCCACAGGTTCGCGAAGTTCGCGATTCGAAACACAACGAACCAGTTCCACCGGTAATCGTGAAGCCGTCAATTACAGTATCCTGACGCTCGCCGTTGATGCATTGGACAACGCTCTTGTTCAAGCCGGTTCCGTCAATGGTAGTTACTGCGGCACCGCTTGCGCTGCGAAGCCTGATTGCCTTGCCAGCAAAATTAATGGCTTCGTTGTAGACGCCTGGAGCAACTTCGATTTCGTAAGAGTCAATTGCTGTGTTGATGGCATTTTGGATTGTAAGCTTAGGTCCATCAGCATCGGTACAGTCGATACTTGTTCCTGTCTTAGTGTCGTCACCGCAGGATGCGTCAACGTAAATGATCGTCCCTTGCGCCATTGATGTAGCGTATAACCAAGCCAACGCAGTGATTGCATTCGTTTTCATCTTGCCCCCTTTGCAATTCTGAATAACTGTGATTCGATCACCCCTGTTTTCCTGCCTGTTAGTGATGGAAAGAGTTAGTGTTTCTGGTTGAATATGCTTTCGATTGCAACAACAGTCGATTGATCTGGGTTTGCTCGTATTCTCCAAGAAAGAGTGATGTATTTGACTATTTTTATGTTAGCAAGACTTAGCGCCGGCTCAAGTTCTCGGATCTCAGGAGCATGGCTAATTACACATATTGCAGATATGCGAATCAATTCGTTGTTTCCGCGTGCGATGCGTAAATGTGGGTAGGTATGACCGATCTCACCTTACTGACCGTCCGCCCATTTATTCCCCGAACATGAAAAAAGGGACGAAAAATAACGCGTCATAACGATATGCAAATTCCGTGTCAGTGATCGTGTTCCAATAAAATCAATCCCGTGGCGCACGATTGGCATGATGTTCACAAATGGCTCGTCAGGAGTAGCGCTTCCTCGCGCCGCGAATGCTCTAACTCTTCAATTACCCATTTTGACAAACAGTGTGGTTATATCGTAAAGCCATGATGGGGCGCGCGGTGTTTTCTGAATCGGGGGAGAGCCGATTCCAAATCCCCATACCGAGTTTCGATGGATAGTCTTGCGCGACGTGATCGCGCGAGTCATTCTCGGTCCTGCCAATCCGCTGTAGGCCGTTATTTGTGTGTGCGAGTCGGGTCTCTCAAAGCCACGGCTTGTACTGGATTGATCAACATGGAAGGGAGCGTCGGTCTATGAGCGCCATGCGCCGGAAAACGAAAAAGTCGATGGCAGTTCTTTTTGCGGGATTGGTTTTCATTGCGGGATGTGGTGGCTCTGTCGGAGGTGGCGGTGACGGCGGAGGCGGAAGTGCGGGTGGGGGATCAGATCTGGGGGGGATCTTCGGTGCGGGGATCATCGATGATGGGAAAGAGTTCGGCGGGAATCCGCAGTCCTCGACCAGCTATCGAAATTCGATTACTCCCGACGAAGCGTATCACTTGCTACGGTCTGCTGCCTTTGGCGCAACGCCTAAGCAGGTTGACGATGCAGTGAAGAAGGGGTTGGCTGAGACCGTCGACGCGCTTCTTCGCAAAAGTGTCGTTCCCTCGACTGTCCGAACCCTGGCGGAATCGTACGAACTGGACATGCCCAAGCGATGGCTTGTTCATATGATCGATGGCCCAAACCCTCTGCACGAGAAGATGGCGATGTTCTGGCACGATCGATTCGCAACCTCGCGACGGGTTCTTGGTGGTCGGGATCGGAATCTGGCTGTGCTGCATTGGAATATGCTGCGAGACAATGCGCTGGGCGATTACCGGGTATTCCTGGAAGAACTAACGATCGACCCGCTCATGCTCATTTGGCTTGATGGTGCGAATAGCCCGAAAGCCAGCCCGAATGAAAACTACACACGCGAGTTTTGGGAGCTGTTTACGCTTGGGCGAGATTCGCTGTATACCGAAGAAGACATTCGTGAGGGGGCGCGGGCTTTTACCGGTATCACACTATTTCGAGAGCAGGACCTGGATGCAAGGCCCATCTTCGATCTCTTGAATCATGACGAAACCATTAAGACTATTTTCCCAGGCAGAACAGCACCAGAAAACTTTGACTACCTCAAGGTCATCGACTTGACTCTCGAACAAGCAGAATCCTCCCGATATGTAGCACGAAACCTGTTTTCCTATTTTGCCCACGACAAACCCTCGGACGCGCTGGTATCTGACTTGGCAAACACGTTGGTCGAAGCGAACTTTCAGATCACGCCGCTCGTTCGGCGGATTCTGCGGTCGCAGGCCATGTTTTCGGAGGAAGCAAGAGGTGATCGCATCATGGCACCGGTCGAACACATCGTCGGCGTCGCCAGAACGTTGGACATGCACATACACAGCGAAGAATCGCAAACCTCGGGGTTGGATCGTCTGGTTCGTGATTTGCGGGAGGGCGGGCAGGAATTGCTGAATCCTCCGGGCGTTGAGGGTTGGGGTGAGAACGAATATTGGCTGCAGGATCAATGGGTTCTTAGTCGAGCCAGAGCATTGTCGCGGAGCATGGATTTTGGCCCTCAGCGCGTGCGTGATCTTCCTTATCACCTACTGCCGTCCGTCACGCGATGGACTGAACGAGAAGTGCGCGAAGAAATTGTCGATGCAATGGCATCGGTATTTCATCTCCAGCTTACGGACGAGGAGCGAGACGTGTTCGTGGAAGTACTGGACCAAAACGGCTGGCGCGCATTTCATCTTACCGAGCCGGAACAGCAGCCCAGGCATGTCGCGGAAATGATTCGACTCATGGCTATGAGTGAACGTGTACTCACGCGATAGCGTGAAGATGCGTCGGCGTTTCGCACCAGCGGCATTCGTATTTCATTAGACTACATACGGTTGGAGAGGCTAACGATGACAGATTGCGCAGAGCATCAACTGATGACGCGTCGCTCTTTTTTTGGACAGGCGGGATTGGGAGTGGGAGCGATTGCGCTGACGGATCCAATTCTTAAAACGGTTGCATCAGCGTTCGCGCAATCGGGAGGAGGGACTGGCAATCTACTTGTCTTGTGCCAACTGAACGGCGGCCTTGATGGGTTGAGCGTTCTCGCTCCGTTCACGAATTCGGTTTACAAGAGCAACCGTCCGGTACTCGCTCTTGGCGATGGTGACGTTACACGACTTCCTGGTAACGCCGACTATGGAATCAATAATATGCTCCCATTCTTCAGTGAGCTTTATGGTCTGGGCCAAGTTGCGTTCGTTCAACAGGTGGGTTATCCCGACGCGAACGGCTCTCATTTTGAGAGCCAGGAGGTCTTCGAGTTCGGCGTTCGTAATCTGGCGACAGGCGTTGGCACAAGTGCGACTTGGTACGAAAGGCTCCGCAAGACGTATTTCGATGAGCCGTTCGGCGTGCTGGATACGCGATCAATTGGCGATCCCAGCAAGTATGGTTATCCTGACCGAACCTACCGACGAGCCGCTCAGGATGCGTTCGGCAGGCTATCGCGAAGTAACGCCGGCAGCAGCTCTCGCCAGCAGGCGGTGCTCGATGCGTATGCGAGAATTGACGAACGCGGCGAGGAGATTCGTACGCGAACGGAGAACTTTGAATCGACCGGGGAATCTCGTGGCGATTTTTTCCGTGCCGCACAATTGGCGTCCGCCGATTTAGGATCGCAGGTCGTCAAGCTGGGATTTGGAGGGTTTGATACGCATGGGTCGCAAGATGAGGCGCAAGGGCGACTTTTCCCAAATCTCAACGATGATTTCAAGCAATTCGTTAATGACTTGAAGGCGTTGGGTATATGGGAGCGAACCTGTGTGTGCTTTTATACAGAATTTGGACGACGCAATGCAGAAAACGGAAGTCCGGGTACCGATCACGGTCATGGTGGGCATATGATTCTTGTGGGTCCAAGCGTCAACGGCGGATTGCATGGACAAAACGTCACATCCGCCGACATGCAGGAGAAGTCGCTTCCGTATTATGTGGATTTTCGCTCTGTTTTCAGTTCCTGCATCCGCGACTGGTTGGGATTTGATCCAAAGCCGATATTCCAATTGGATGGCGAAACGTTCGATGAAAATGTTGGGTCAAGTTTGTTCGTCTGACGAAAAAGGGGACGAAGCGGAGTCGCTGCATGTTCGAATGAAAACGACTCCCCTGATTGCGTTCTTGATATGCTCCGCTTCATTCCTGGGAGTGCAGGGTGCGTTTGCTGAAGAGACCGCACCGGAAGGGTTTGAGATTGCGACCCTTGCGGAGGGGCTGTCCGAGCCAATCGCCATCGCCCAGACGCCGGACGGCCGGTTTTTTATTGCGGAGCGAGGCGGCGCGGTTCGGATCATCGAAAACGGTGTGGTTCAGGAATCGGTTTTCGCGACGGTTGAAGTCTACACCTCCGGTGAAGGCGGCCTCTTGGGATTGGCGATCGATCCGGATTTCCAAAGCACTGGCTACGTCTATCTGTTTGCAACCGTTTCGCCCGATGAGCAGCAGATCATTCGATTGACGGATGACGATGGTTTAGGGGCGAACCCGACCGTCATTCGTGCGAACCTACCTACCACCGGCACTGTTCATAACGGCGGCGGTATTCGCATTGGACCTGATGAAAAGCTCTATTTCTCCATCGGCGACAATGGTCGATCCGAAAACAGTCAGCAGTTGACATCTCTTGCAGGCAAGCTCTGCCGAATCAACCTCGACGGTACGGTTCCGAGTGACAATCCTTTGACGACGCCTACTGGCGCAACCAGCGCAATTTATGCGATGGGGTTTCGCAATCCATTTCGGTTTTGCTTTTCGCCGACTGGCTCGCTGTATGTCGGTGACGTGGGATCCAGTGGCGACCAAAGACGAGAAGAAATCAATCTGGTTGAACCGGCTCAAAACTTCGGTTGGCCTGAGGTGGAAGGGCAGTTCGACGAAAACGAATTTCCGCAATACGTCAATCCGATCGTCGTTTACCATGATGAAGGCTCGGCAATTTCCGGGTGTTCCTATTACGCAGGCGAGCAATTCCCGAGCGAATACCGCAACAACCTTTTTCATATCGATTTCACCAGCCAAACGATTTATCGTGTGATCTTCGATGCCGATGTTGCCATGGAGCATACGCTGTTTGCTCAGCTCGACGGTGGTCCGGTTGACCTGATGACGGCACTTGATGGCAGCCTGATTTATACCGAGCTATTTACTGGGCGCGTGCAGCGAATTTCATTTAAGTTTTCGTCAGGCAACGATGAAATGTCGATCGACGATCAGCCTGTTGATTCCGGCACGGGCGACGGCCAATCGACTGATTCCGTACCTCGACCAGCTCTATGCGGGGCAGGGTTGTTCGGTGCCATCATTGCAATATCGCCGTTGTTTCTGGGACTTCGAGCCAATCGGACGCCAAAGCGAGTTCGATGCAGGCGTAAGGCGTGATCGCATAGGCTTCACAAATTACTGCCAATTCTTTGCTATGGGCAATCGTCCCGGCGAGCTTTGCTCTACAACATTCTTGACACATTATTTCTCTTCGTCTGCTCATTTGTGTCGGTAAGCGCTTGCGCATATCATCCCGAGTCGTCAAATCGACTAAAGTAATTCTTTTACGAATGTTGGATGTCTTACGCAAATAGCGCCGTATGCAGAATTCGTTAAAACCAGAGAAACGCATGGACCAGTTAGTCAAACAAAAACGTATGAGTTGGCCTGGCATTGGCATAGCTTTCGTCTTTTTCGGTGCCGTTGCGCCTTCACTCTACGCCGGGTTTTCATCTCTTGTGGCTCCGGGAACCATGGCGGCTGTTCTGGGTGTCATTACGTCAGTTTTGTTGCTGTTTGTGATTCGATGGCGTTGGTCGCCGGAGGTTGCGATCACAGGCCGGCTGCAGTGTGCAATTTTTTGTGTTTGGTTGGCTTGCAGCGGCTACGCAAACTATCGCTTAGCAAGCCTTAGCATCTACATGGCAGATGTAGACAAGACGGAATACGCCATCAATCCAACGGTTAGGCCTCTCGACGATGATGCTTTTGCAAAACCGTTTTTCGTCAAACACAATTGCTTCACGTCCTATGTGCTTGGTGCGCACCTTGCGGAGCAAGGCGTGGATAACATTTACCTTCCATCGCATTATCGTGATCCCGAAGTTAAGACACGCGTTCACAATGAGATCGGCGACAAGCTGAATGTTGATCGATATCAGTATCCACCGCCTTTCCTCTTGCTGCCACAAGCACTGCAGTTTGCAGGGCTCGATTTCTACCAGCAGCGCTCACTGTGGTTTGCAATCACGTGTCTGGCTTTTATTGTAGTTGCAATCGCCCTTGTGAATTGGATTGGCGGTGGGGCATTCAACGCGGCGTGGTTTGTCTGGCCTTGTGTCATGGCTGCGCCGACCACGCTTACGACGCTTCAAATCGAGAATGTTCATTTCCTAATCATCGTAATTAGTTTCGGGGCGATGATTGCTTTTGCGCGCAAGAAAAACGTCTTGGGGGGGACGTTGTTGGCATTTGCGACGCTTTCCAAGGTTTTTCCCGGTATCTTGATTGCTACTCTACTTATCCAAAGAAAATGGCGTGCCGTTGGCGTTACCGTAGCCGCGATGGTTTTCTTCTGTGGGCTGACCTGGCTTGTGTTTTCTGAAAAACCCTTTGTGGCTTTTGTAGATTACCATTTGCCTCGTCTCTCCAGCGGCGATGCTTTCGACTTCGCCAGGAAGAATATTCGGGCGCTTACGGTAAATGCCTCCGTTATGGGTATGGTCTACAAGTTAGACAAACTCGGGTCGCTGGGTGGCCTCAATGCGGATGCCGTCGCCCGGATTGTTTCGTTGGTGTATTCGGCGTTGCTTGTTCCGATTGTCGTAGTCGCGGGCATC
>JAJDEA010000114.1 GCA_029260035.1 Phycisphaerae bacterium | reverse complement strand
CCCCAAGAAACGATCCAGATCACCCGCCAGCCGACCCATTCGCCGAACATCCATGTTCCACACCTCCAGCCTGTTGTCACTGGAGGAAATATCGAACAAACTACGTCAAATTCTTGAGCCTAACCCGCGTTGTCGTGTTAGGATGCTTGCGTAAACGGATCGGGATTAAGCCGCAAATCAGGAAGGGAGCTTTCTATGGACTCAGAAGGGTTTTCCGCAGGGGGCGGCTGTTGTGTATCGCATTTGGAATCCACAATTGACGGTACGCATCTGCCTTGCGATCGCGTTCAAACGATGCACAAGGATCGCCCTCTTTGGGTTCGGTATGACCTGCCATTCGTGAAGACCAAACTCAAGCAGGCTTCGCTGCGCGATCGGCCCGCCACGCTTTGGCGATATCGAGAGATGCTTCCGTTGCCGTTCAATTCAGCGCCTGTCACGTTTGGCGAGGGGATGAGCCCTCTACTGCCGGTGCCCCGTCTTGCGAAAGAGCTTGGGTTGGACAGACTCTGGGTCAAAGATGAGTCGCAATTGCCAACCGGTTCGTTCAAGAGTCGAGGTCTTGCGATGGCGGTGAGCATGGCTCATCACTTCGGGATCAAACGGCTGGCCATTCCAACAGCGGGCAATGCCGGCGGCGCCATGGCGGCTTATGCGGCGCGCGCGGGAATCGAAGCCTATGTGTTCATGCCTCAAGATACGCCGATTGCGAATCAGACGGAATGTCAACTTGCCGGCGCTAAGGTTTTTCTCGTTGAAGGCTTGATTACGGATTGCGGTGCGATCGTCAAAGCTGGGAAGGAACCAATGGCGTGGTTCGACTGTTCGACGCTGAAAGAGCCGTATCGACTGGAAGGCAAGAAAACCATGGGGCTTGAACTTGCGGAGCAGCTCGATTGGCGTCTGCCCGACGTCATCATCTATCCAACCGGCGGCGGAACGGGACTCATCGGCATGTGGAAAGCCTTTGCAGAAATGCGCGAGCTTGGTTGGCTTAAGTCGGACAAGATGCCAAGAATGATAGCCGTGCAAAGTGACGGGTGTGCGCCGATAGTTCGAGCGTTTGAAAAAGGTGAGCGGTTTGCGGAGCCGTTTGAAAATGCCCATACCATAGCGAGCGGCTTGCGCGTTCCCGCAGCCGTCGGCGATTTTATGATTCTGGACGCTATTCGCGAAAGCATTGGCTGGGCTGTGGCCGTTCCCGAGGCTAAAATTGCGAGGGCGATGCAGGATACGATTACAGCGGAGGGGATATCGGTCTGTCCGGAAGCCGCTGCGTGTGTTCTTGCCTTGAAAGAACTTGTTCGCGACGGTCGCATTACCCCGGCGGATTCTGTTGTCGTGTTCAATACCGGAACAGCCGGCAAATACACTGAGTCCGTTAAGCTCGACCTTCCCCTCATTAAAGATAGCAGGAATGTCGACTTCGACCGCCTGGCCTCATAACTCGACTCGTTACATCCACGTTTTTCAATCATTATCGGCGCGGCATGCGACGCTCTACCTACGCCTCATTTTTCGCAAGTATAGGACTGCCATTATCATGACTCTCTATTCGTGAGCATTCACCCCAAGCGACGATCACTTCGTGCCGATGCTGTAGGGAATGAGTTTTTGAACGGTATTCCCTATTTCCTTTACGGAGGTTGATCACCATGTCGTCACGGTTGCTACGTACCTTACTTGTCTTGATTTGTCCCGCCACTTTTTTCGCCATGGCAGCTGGTTGTGGCATGGGTAACAATGGTTTGCCACAAACAGTAACCGTCGAACTTCCAGACGGCACGACTACCGAGGCAACGCTTGGGAGCGGTGTCATTACTCTGGCTGACACAACCTGGGATTTCTTCAACTCAGGTAGCAATGCGCAAGGCGCTGCCTTCGTTAGAGTTAAGTTCGACTCCGAGGGTAGCCTTTCGCGGTTTGATAACAACACGATCGCCCGAGAGATTTTCGGCGATACGCTCATCTTTGATGGACAGCGACACGCCACGTCACAAGAGGGTTTGGAGTATGCTGCAGCTACATTTGGCGCGGAAACTTCCGACTCCAGCGGTTTCACTTTTGAAACGGAGCTTACTGCTTTTGCAGCAGGCTTCGAAGCAGCTTCCGCTACCGCCACGGCTCAAGCTGAGTTTGACCCGGACGATCCGAATGTTGTTCGAGGGACGTTCTCGTTTGTGTCCGAAGTCACGTTGCTCGACTACCCGGAAGGAAACATCGACGACACTTTCAACTTCACGGGCAGAAAAGTTGAGTAACGCAACCTAGACAGCAGGGTTGACGTTATGACGCAACAATTCTGCAGCCTCTTCCACACACGGGAGGGGCTGCAGGTCGTTTATGGGCCATCTGCCCTTCTGAAGCCATCTCTTTGCGATCTCTTGGGGCGTATTATTCTCTGAGCCAAGTGACATCAGCGAATTGGCTATGCTGCTTGAACGGCACTCACGAGCATGCCGATAGCCCGATCGATTTCCTGCTCGGTAGTGTGCCTGCCAAGGCTGAATCGCACAGCGCCAAAAGCGACATCCTCAGAAACATCCATCGCTTCGAGCACGGCCGATCGCTTTGCCTGACCCGAATGGCACGCGGCTCCGGTGCTTGCGCAAATCTCCGGACACGCGCCCAACACCTGACCCCCAATACAGTTGCGAAAACCAATCGCGAGTGTATTGGGCAGCCTTAGTTCAGGATGCCCCAGCAACACCGCCTGGTCCCCCAATCCGTCAACGAGACCTTTGTGCAGGCGATCGCGCAATTCCTTAACGCTTGAATCATCGAGATGGCCCGCTGCCAATTCCGCCGCTCGACCCAGCCCAGCGATCATCGCAACGGGTTCGGTTCCCGCACGCCGGCCACTCTCATGGCCTGCCCCGTGATGGAGGGGTTCGATGTTGATTCCCTTGCGAATGTACAGCGCGCCGATTCCGTTTGGTGCATAAAGCTTGTGCCCAGCTATCGACAGAAAATCGACGCCGAGTTCCTGCACGTTCGTCGGGATTTTTCCACAGGTCTGCGCAGCGTCGGTGTACATCAAAATGCCACCTTCTCGCGCGATCTCGGAAATGTCGGCTATGTTTTGGATCGTGCCGACTTCGTTGTTGGCGTGCATGATTGATATCAAAATCGTATCCGGACGAACTTCGTCAACAATTGCCTGCGGATCAATCAAGCCCGTCGAGTCCACGCCGACATAAGTAACTTCATATCCTTCCTTTTCAAGATATTTGCACGGATTGATGACCGCGGGGTGCTCGATGCTGGAAGTGATAATGTGCCTGCCCTGCTCACGTCGTGTACATGTAATGCCCTTGATAACGTGATTGCTGGCTTCGGTTCCGCCGGAGGTGAAGATCACTTCTTCTGTCGAAGCGCCAAACAAGCCAGCCACCTGCTCGCGTGCCTTGTCAACCGCCTGACGCATGGGCTTACCCTTCGCGTGGCTGCTCGAAGGATTGCCGAAATAATCGTCCAGGTAAGGGAGCATGGCTTCTCGAACGGATGAATCCACCGGTGTCGAAGCGTTGTAATCCAGATAAATCACTGACATTTCATTTCCAATTCGGTGTAACCCGTGCGCGTTGAACCACTTTACCAAGCTGTATACTATAGAATTGCCGAGCTTTGCGAAAGAGATGCAACGAGTTTGTGCAGGGTCGTAGCGTAGAGTCGGCCCGGACGAAGGGCTTGCTTTTCCGTCGATCGTTAATTCTCCTCGAAGCGATTTCGACGGATTCGGCGACAGCGGCGTAGGGTGCGTCCCTGACGCACCGCTGATTCTTTCGACGAATGGTCTTGACCTGCTCGGAATCAGTGCCGCTATATGGCACACGATGTTCAATGCATATTGGAACTGCGGCGAGCCTCGTGGTGGGATGAGGGATGGTGTGTTAGGAAAGAACGCTACAAGACGAACGCCGACAAGTAGAAAAGTTGCGAGGTGCGTTGTTGTCCGGTGCAGAATAGTGTAGGACGAGGTTCGGCATGCGAGCGATCAGTAAAGGTACTTATGTCGTGCTCTTTGTAGGAGGCCTCGCCTTGGTGATCTCTGCTGGCTCCGGTGGGTTGTTGGGGACTCGCCGCACTGAACTCGACATTGAGAGTGGTAGAATCCGCTACAGTACGGTGGTGTTTGGTGCCGTCGTATCTCGCCGAGAGACCGAGACCCAGTTTTCGCGGGCAGTCGCGCGTTGCAGCTTGCAAGGAGAGTTGGCGGACTACCATTCTGCAGGCTCGGAGAGCGTAGGCCTGCAAGCGTTTTTTTTGGCACGCTGTTTTCGTGTAGTAAGTACGGAAAGGCGATAGGCACTGTTGACACTATGATGACGCTCATTGAGCTGATTCCGGAGCTTCGCGAGACCGAGTGCGAGATTGTTGATGAGTTGATGACGCTGCTGAGATCCGGAAATGTTGACGAGATGGTGGAATTAAACTCCAGCGTACATGCTCGTGAACTTAATAAACTGCAAGTGCTTCAGCCCGACCAGTAAATGTAGTAGCGCAAGTTGCGTCAGGTACGCACTCTACAAGACTGGAGCGTTTCAAGTAGAGATTGGAATGATCTCGGCCAAGGAGAATGACGATGCATGACATGGTTTTCCGATTCCCATCGGATCAGCGGGTCGCCAAGCCCTATAGATGGCGATTCTGGGATAAGTTCAAATGGAATGCTGTGCGGAGGATCACAAGTGGACTGTACACGTTTCAACTGGTTACCCAAGCGATAGGATTCCCGGTAAGAAGCTCGGACAAATGGCACAAGAAGTTTGGCTCAGTGTCTTTTGTCCTTACGATATGTGGATGTTTCAGTTTGTTTGGTTGCCGTGCGCCGTCAACTAATCAGAGTCAGAAGCAAAGCATCCTTGGTCGCCTTCGTTGGGTTAAAACTGATAAGTACGATCTTTTCAGTCGAGACATCGGAGAAGCAGAAGCACTCAAGCCATGGATCGATCGCGAGCTGGAAAGTTTCCACGCACGGTTTGAGGTTTCGCCAAAGGGGCGCGGTCTCATTCTAGCAATAGAACCAGGCGACGAGCCAAACGAAAAAGTACTGGAATGGGCAGCGCGCAATGTGGATCGCACAAGGACGGTTCATCTGTCGCCGGAATCCAATCGTTGGGTATATCAAACGGGCCGGCCTTATTGTCTTTCTCGAGGCACGCCCTACTTTCGTGAGAGTTTCGCAATAACGTCCACGCAATCTGAGATGCTGATTCCATTGCCGTTCAATGATGGTCGCTACGCATGGATGTGTTTTCTAACTACCGATGCACACCTGCTCGAAGCTTTCGACTCTACCTTGAAGCGAAGTGAAGAGACTGCGGTTCATGTTGACGATGGATTGGGGCTGCTTAAGCTCCAGAGATGGATGATCCATGGAGACTACAAATCGATCGATAAGCAGTTGATGCAGCTGCAGCGAAGGGAGGTTCTTTGGAGTGTACTCATCCGGTCTGAAATCGGGCTTCAAACAAGTGCAAGCAAACTGACAAAGGGACTAGAAAAGGAAATCGACGAGGAGTATGGCAGGATTTTTCTTTCTCGTAAAACCGGGTAGTTTAAGTCAACTCAATGAATGAGGATTGTAGCGGTGTGTTAGGCGTAGGGTGCGTCTGCGACGCACCGCTTGTTCTGATCGATTCTGCCAGTGCGGCGATGATGGCACCATATGGCACTTGATACATGTCGGAGATGTGCAAGCCGCGCGGGTGGATAAAGGATGGTGCGTCAGGGACGCACCCTACAAGACTTCGTCATATGCACCGAAACAGTCCATTTACATTTTATATAATAATCATAGAGATGGCTAACAGAGGTTAGTTTCGCTAACCGTCTTGAGGGTACCAAGGAAGGTCACTGCCGCGTACTTGAAGAACATCGGCGTACCACGCAAGTGAACTCTCCATTTCAGCAAGTGCATAAATGAGTTCTTCTTTTGGCGTGCCATCAGTGCACGCGGCGATTCCCCGTCGAATGCCATCGGCAAGATTAAAGAAGGTGTCGCCCTGTGCGGCCAATGCGGCAAAAGCCCTCGATGGTATTTGCACGACGGCCCAGTTTCCACGACGTGCAAGAATCTCCGCGCTATCCATGTCAAGACTCCGAATGACTAGGGACTAGGTGCAAAAGAAATCAGGGCCAAACCTGTTTTGGACTGTGTGATGTTTACATGAAGTTTTACATGTCTAATAGCTTGGAAGTTTTCCCTGGTGGACTGCAGCTTCGCCAGTAGGTGTTAGCGCAATCGTTACCCATCTCTCGTCAGGATCGCGACGTTCATGAGTCAGCCAATTGGAACGCTCTTTCATTTCTCGACGCGTTTCCTCTTTGGTCAAATCTTTGCCTATCCGTTTGTTTCGGTTTGTCGATGTGGCTAAGCAATCGTAACACAACTTCACAATTCCGTGTGCCAACATGACGCTGATGAATCTCTTCGCTACTTCTATTTGCTCATCGACCGTTCGATCGGGCATGCAAGCCCTCACGCTACTCGTAACATCGAATAACGGCGTCCAGTCTTCACTCGCATTATCGAGGATTTCGTGTTTTACATAATCAGGCAAATCCATACTTGCCTCCAGAGAGTGGTGTAAGTGATCCCCAAGCTCGGTCGTTGGAGCCACTTACGCCGTTGGGATGCGTCAGGAACGCACCACGTACACTACAGTTGATCCCAGCCCCAGATGCCCATCTGCGTATTCTTGTCCAGCGTGTTGCCGCTGACCTTGAGTGTCAGCAGTATGCGGCCTCGATGATGCGCTTCGTGCGTGACAAAATATGACAGCGTCGTGAACAAGCCCTTCCGAAAGCCGCGACGCTTCGGGCGCTCCGCAAGGACATCAACCAGGAACTTTTCGATGGCCTTGGCGGAAGCGCTCAGTGCTTTTTTCAGCTCAGCTTTGGTAGGAACAGCTCCCGTCGGAAACCTCTTCAATCCTACCGCCAAATCCTTCGCCCGCTTCTCCAGCTGCATCACACGGACGTTGTGCATGTGGGCGAATTCTCCAGCTACGCCGCGACCGCCGCGCTTGGACAGCGTAGCTGCCATACCTTCGCGCGTGATTTGCTCGATCAACATCAGGTTGATCCGGTTGTTGGTACGCCAGGCTTCGATAAGTTCGTATTTCATGAGGTGTCCTTGAATTTGGTACGCTACATGGCTGTACGGCGGCGATCTCCTTCATCTGTTCTTCCGGAATCGTAGTCCCGCATTCGGGGCAGCGCGGCTCCACAAGGCCAAACAGACAGTAGCCGCATTTCTCGCAAGAATCCCATTCCTGTTTGGGCGTCTTAAATAGACAGCTTACAAACTGTGTAACGGTGGCAAAGAGTATCGGGCCAGCTATGATGCAGGATAAGCACCGGAGCGCTATCACACTCTAATCGTCGTCTGCCAGATTGCGATCATCGTTTACTACGAACAAGAAGCCCAACCCGAGATAGAAGCCCACCGCCGCTCGCACCCGAAAGCCAACTTGACGCGACGGCAGGATCGCAACTACTGCACACACCAAAACAGGAATGAAATACAGTAAATCCGAGGGCGTATCTCGCCGTGGATGCAGCGTTTCCTTTTGCGCGATCAGCACTATAGCGATCGCGCTGAGCCGAGCGTATCCACGCAATCCAATCATCTCGCTACCTACTATTCAAACATTATTGGCTGTCTTCCGCGTATCTTATTCGATAGTCGCTAAACACTGCGGTTACATAAGGTCTACCTTATCCCGCTGTCACAAGCTTAGCATAAATCGTATCGAAAGCGACATATGCAAAGAAGCAAACGGTAGCAATCAGGACGATGTTTGCCAGAATCCCATTGCGAAACTTGTTGCCCACCCATTCGCGTCGATTGTTTAGAATCAAGAGCGTCAATGCGAGCAGGGGCATGAAGACCGAACCCATAACCGCGTAGGTAATCTGCACCCAGGCGACTTTACCCCAAAGAAAAGGCAGCGAGAGAAATGTCAGCCCGACGAGATATGCCCGATAGCCGGCAGTTTTTGAAAGGGAAAGCGAGGGAGTTTGATCGTTGTTTCTGACATCTTTCAAACTCATGAAATCTGCGAAGAGGTACGGAATACTCTGCCAAACACCGAGCAGGCTTGAAAAGACCGCCCCCCAAAAGCCGAGGAGAAAGATCCACTTGCCGATAGGCCCCATCGTGCTGCCAAGTTGATCGGCGAGCGTAATCGCCAGCTGAGCACCTTTCCCTTCGAGCTTTAGGCCCGACCCGATAGTCAGCATGGCGACACCAAATATGGCAGTCATTGAATACCCAACTGCCAGGTCGAGCCGACATGCATGCCAGCCGGCTGCGCCTTCGCGTTTTTCCTCGCGAATCCAATAGCCATACGAAAGAAGTGTCACCGTCCCGCCAACGCCGCCCAAAATGCTGAGTATCCAGCCTAGCGAGCCGGGCGGAATGGTGGGGGTCACCACGCCAGATGCAATTTTCGACCAATCGGGGTCGCTCAAAAACATGGTCAAAAGCACAGCGATGAACATCAACGCGATACAGCCTGACATCAGTTTCTCGAATAACTTGAAGCCGCCAATGTAAACGAGTACGGCTCCGACGAGCGAATGAATGATGCCCCAGATGATTTTCGAGATGTGCAGATCGTCAGAGAGAGGGCACAATCCCGTACCCGCGATGCCACACGCTGAAACCAGAGCGCCGCCTGTTACCGCTGACCAGGGAATCAGATAGAGCAGGAATACCCATCGAATCCATCGCCCGAGTTTTTCGACCCACCCTTCGAGCAGCGTTGTTCCCGTCGCCATCTGCCAGCGGGCGATTCCTTCATTGAGAAACCATTTGAGTATGGAGCCAACCACCGCAGCCCAGAGAATGGTCAAGCCGATTGCAGAGCCGGCTAGCGCGCCGGTTACGAGGTCGCCGGCACCGACGCCCGTCGCAGCGACAAGTATTCCCGGTGCGATCATAGATAACGAGAAAAGACCCGCTCGCGATTTCTTCGTCATGTCGGGAATTCGATTGGCTCCATTTCGAACACTTGCTTCGTGACACACACGACAGCAAAGTGCATTCGAGCCGAATCATAAGCGAAAACATCGAAATATGTGACTGGAGCGAACATCAACCTGCGAAAGGAAAGTTGGCGGTAGCCGTTCCGCGATGGCGCCATCGGATGGCACACGTTTCTTGGCATGGTTCGGAGATTTGGCGAGTTGTGCGAGAAACGAATAGGATGGTGCGTCCGCGACGCACCCTACTAAACTTCCCAGTGCTCCAAAGCATATGAGACTTGCCTAAGAAAAAACTCGCCGAAGTCCGAAGCAACAACAGGGATTTTAGACCTTGGAATATCGAGTCCAGGCCACCATTCGAGAACTGGTGACTCTTCGTCTTCGTTGCGGATAGATGTGTCGATAACATAATATCCACCGTCGCCTGTATCCGATACGATAATAAGTTCGATCGGCAGATCAGTGTCTTTGCGAACTTTCAACGTCAGCCAGATTCCATTCGGGACAACACCATCCGTAAACTGCTCGGTAACGATGCCGAAAAACTCCTCGCCTGCGATATCACCGCAGCCGAGTTTTAGCAAAAAATCGCGATAAGTTGGCGGGAACTGCAACCCGAGCGCCGTCTCTCCTGCTTGTACGAGGTCGTCAGACTTAGGGCCGACGAAATGTGCCAATTCCTCGTGGGTTCGAATCAGTTCGATTCCAGCCTCTAGATTCTTCATACTCACGGGCCGCCTCCAAAGTCATTCGCGCGATTCTTCCAATAGCTGATCCTCCACGTTTTAAACGCCCCGCGATTGATCTTAGAGG
>JAJDEA010000113.1 GCA_029260035.1 Phycisphaerae bacterium | reverse complement strand
GGTCGCGTTATTATCAAGATACACCAAATTCATTGAACCGAACTCCGTTCCATTATATCCCAACGAGGCTCGCTGGGCTTTGATCCGAATCGACGCGGGTGACGACTGGTTGCGAAACCCGCACTCCAAGTTCGGCTAGCGAAATGCCTTCGAGGAACTTTCGCAGCCGATTATAAACATTTTTAGCAGGCTCTCGAACCGGGCAGCTTTTCTCAAGCAGACATGCGCTGCCAGCGTCACTTTGCCCAGGGATCATGCACCGTACCACATGGGACGGACCTTCGATGGCTGTCATCAGGCAATGCAATGTAATGTCCCCCGGCTCGACAGCGAGGGCATAGCCGCCTCGCGATCCCCGTTCACTCGTCACCAATCCTGCATGGGTCAGGCATTTCAGGATGTTAGTGAGCATGGCGCACGGAACACCGCTTCCAGCCGCTATTTCTCGAGAGCTCGTGACGGATCTCCCGCGCCTGGCCAAATAGGCTAAGGCTACGAGGGCGTAGTCGGTTTTCTTGGTTAATGCGAGCATTGACTTCGCCTCGCTGCATGTCCGAAAACGAATTCTTCTTTGTTCTGATAACTATATAGTACTAAATCGGTGCAGTATCAAGCAACATGAAGATCAAAAAAGTGCTCAGACGCCACGTTCTTGCTCGATATCACGCGGCAAGAACGCCGTAAAGTGTTTATTCATAGTGGTTTATGTCGTTTTTGCTGGGATTGGTTGATCCGGGTCGCTCTCCCTTTTTGCAATTGTTTTTCAGCTGTTGCGCTGTTGAAAGGTGCGACGATGGGCCGTAGCTTCTTTCCGGTTCCGCTATCTATGAGGTATTTTCGATCGGAGGCAACCGGCGATGATGAAGTGGGAGGATATTGTGCAAGCATCCATTGCGGAAGGGGCAACGACTTCGGTAGGGGCGCGGTCGTCGTCTGGCACGGCTGTCCCTGCGATAGCTGACTATGGTTCGGTCGAAACGGAATATGCGTCATTGGAAAAAGGGCCAGCTATCGCGTGTCGGCCTGATCGCGCTCTGCTCGAAGTAACAGGCGGCGATCGAGCGTCCTGGTTGCACAATCTCACGACCAATCAAGTCAACCCGCTTGGACAGGGTGAAGGCAATTATACATTCGTGCTGAGCGTTCAGGGAAGAATCCTACTCGATCAAAACCTACTGGTGCTTGCCGACCGTATTTGGCTCGACATGGATCGCCGATACCTCGACGATGCCAAGTCACATTTCGAGAAGTACACCATTGTTGAAGACGTGACCTTGACTGATCGAAGTGACGAGTTTGTAAGGCTGTCGCTGGTTGGTTCCGGCGTCAAAGAATGGATGGTCAAATTGGACTTGCCGCAGGTAGCCAATTTGCCGTTGTTGGGGCACTGTGAAGTGTCAATGTGCGGGCACTCCTTCCGTGTCGTGCGCACTGATTATTGTGGACCTTTTGCGTTGGAAATTCTTGTGGCCGCCGATTCTGTTGGTGAGGTTTGGAATCAATTGACCGACTCGTCCAGTGGGCTGGCGTTTACGCCGGTTGGTGAGTCAGCCGTTGAAGTACGCCGCATCGAGGCGGGGATTCCTCGTTCGGGCAGAGAAATCACGGACGCATATTTGCCTGCGGAGACGGGACAGCTTGAGCGAGCCGTGAGTTTCAATAAAGGGTGCTATCTGGGACAAGAAGTCGTCGAGCGTATGCGATCAAGGCGTGTCGTCGCCAAGCAGCTTTACGGCGTCATGCTGCAAGGGGATGATGTCCCACAAGATGGAGCCAATGTGTTGACAGTGGAAAATGCACCGATTGGCCAGCTTACCAGCGTATGTCGTTCGATCGGATTGGGGTCGAAAGTAGCCTTGGGTTACATTAAGACCTCTTCCATTAGTGCCAAAATGCCCGTCAAGATTGAGACGAAAGCCGGATTCATCGATGGGACGCTTCTTCCGCTACCTTTTGAGAATCCGTCGTAGCAATAATCCCGCTTCCAAATCGCCTGGAAGTTTGGAATCGACAACGGGTTTGGCGATTTGTTATGATGCGCCTGACGTTGTTCGCGAAAGCCCCGTCTTGGAGATTCGATAATGAAAAACAAAGTTGTGATCGTAACAGGCGGAGGTCGTGGGATTGGGCGAGCGATTTGTACATATTTCGCATCGCGAGGCAATCGGATGCTCGCGGCGTCTCGGTCGCCGGACGACCTTGCAGAAACGAAACGGCTGGTGGAGCAAGAGAAAGGCATCTGTCACACGCATGTGACCGATGTGTCCAAGTCGGCGGATGTTCACTCACTTATTGACTATGCGCTTGATTCGTTCGGTCGAATTGATGTGTTGATAAACTGTGCCGGCGTGGCGCCACTCAGCAAGATCGAAGACCTCGATGAAAATATTTTCGACGCTATCAACAACGTGAACATTCATGCAGTCTATCTGGGCTGTCGAGCGGTTTGGCCAACCATGAAGGAACAAGGCGAAGGGGTTATTGTCAATTTTTCGTCCGTTGCGTCGATCGATCCGTTTCCCGGCTTTGGTGCTTACGGTGCTGCGAAGGCTTGGGTCAATGCCTGGACGAAGGGGTTGGCGGATGAGGGAAAGGAGTTTGGCATTCGTGTGTTTTCTGTCGCTCCTGGTGCTGTGGAGACCCGCATGCTCCGTGATCCGTTTCCAGATTTTCCACCCGATCAAACGCTTGCCCCCGCCGAGGTGGCAGGTTTGACTTACACGCTCTGCGAGCCGGAGTGCCGTCATACGGTAGGCCAAACTATTTTCGTAAGGAAGTAGCAAGACAATGTCGGAATGTGAATGTTGATTTTCCCGATTCGTTGGAAACAAGGCTTCCGAACAAGAGAGTTAAGGAGCAAGTTATGACCGGTTTCAGTTTTATCCATGCTGGATTATCGTCGTCAGACTCGCAGCGAGCGAGCGGCGGTGGCGCCAAACAAACCTCGATTAGCGAGTTGCAGAATCGCCTGGATCGAACAGTCCTCGCTTGTGAAGCCATGTGGACAATCATGCGAGACAAGCTCAAAATGAGCGACGAGGAGCTGGTTCAGCGCATTCATGACATAGATCTGTCAGATGGGAAACTCGATGGAAAGGTTCGCAAGACGGCAGTAAGTTGCCCTTCCTGCGGTCGTACCATTCCTCGAAAATTTCCAAAGTGTATGTACTGCGGCCAATTGATTGTTCATGATCCGTTTGTATAAAGGGCGACCACATCGAACGAAGGAGTTTGCATCTGATGAATGACTGCCTGTGTGTCGCCAACGACATGATTTTCACAACACGTATTCGATCCATGGTCGATTCCGTTGGCGCGGCATGTGCGATGGCTAATTCTATGAATCAGCTGGCAACGGCGCTTAGTGCAGGCAGCTATGACTTGGTGTTAGTGGATCTGTGCTGCGAAACGCTTGATCCTTTTCAAGCGATCAAGGAAATCAAACAGCAGAATCCGACGAGCATGGTGTTGGCTTATTTTCCACACGTCCAGCAAGACTTGCCAGACCGAGCCAGACTTGCCGGTGTTGATAAGGCTGTGCCACGATCTTCGTTTTTCGATGAGCTTGCACGCCTTCTTGGTCAGGCGGTGTGAGTCTGAAGCAGTTCGTGCTGCCATTGACGCAAAAAAAGCGCCGTCCGAAGACGGCGCTTTGCTAGGAATTGTGGATGCCCTCGTGGGGAGTTCAACTTCGATTATCGAGGCTGTCCTCAGTCCACCCGTATCCAAATGCCAGAGTCCTATGGGACACTGAAGAACGTTTCGGCTTCTGTAAGCAATGCACGAACGTACATCCCATTATGAACACCTTGCGAGGCATCGGCGAGAACAAACTGGTAGTTAAACTTTGCGATGTCATACTCTGCTTGCTCGGCTGGTGTAAGCAAAGCGCGATCAACAAAATTAGGATCAGCTGAATCAAAGTAGGTCGCGAGCACGGCGAGTCTTCCGCCGATCTCGCCGTGTGTCGTTTGAATCAGTCCAGTTGCCGTGACTTCATCATGGCACGGCAAACAACCCTTCACGTTGGGCGTAAATGTGTGTCCAGTATTTGCCGGCAAGCCGGGAGTCGTCCACGGTTCCATATGAACGTGACACTTGGCACATTCCTCTACGATTAATGTATGCGTGCTGTTTGGCCCGACGAGTGGTGTACCGTCCAACGCAAAACCACCGGTACCATGTAGCACTTCCGCTTGCGGGTGGTGTGGCGAGCCGCCTGGAAGCGCGCCTCCAGCTGTGTGACAGTCCGCACACAGTTGGTCCAGTGGAAGGCGAAGTTGCCTTGGATTCGCGCTTCCATGGGAGCGGTGACAGGCTGCGCATTCAATATCAAACTGCGCGGTTGCAACAGTCGGCTCCTGGCCTGGTTTCGCCAGGCGGTAGTCAGTTGAGTGACATTGCAGGCAGTGGTCCTGGAAGTACGGCAGGTTTTGTTTGCTGCTGAGCGCGATCGCATGTTTGGATGTTTCCCATTGGTCGATAGTCGGGTGATGTTCATCTGTGTGGCAGGCCCCACACAGCTCCGATGCCAAATCGACGTTGGGGAGTTCGGCCAAGGCGTTGGCGACGTGTCCACCCGATGCGCCATGGCAGTTTTCGCATTGTACACCTGCCATTTCGGGCGTTGTGGCGATGTCAACAAAACCGGTCGGCTGGCCATAACCCACGGTGTGGCATGGCTCGCACGACGGATTGCCTTTGCCGAATGCGCTCAGGTTGTTCCACGCCTCTTTGTGGAGTGTTCCTGTCCAATCCGCGTGTTCGGAGACATGACATTGACTGCAAACTGCTGCGCCAGCGTATTCGCCCGAGACTAGTAACGTGTCAAGGCCAGGCTTGAATCCCTTATCGTGTTGATGGCAGGTAGAGCACAGCGGCATCGTGACTGGGTCGCGTGTGTGCGGGCCTTGACCATCAGGATAATCATGACACGCTTCGCAGATTCCTCGTTGGCCAGCCGCGAAACCAATTGGATCTTCAACATAGCCCCCGAATCCGACGGCCAACGTATTGTCATTGAATGTCACATCATAAGTAATGAATGATGGATAGTGGCTGAATTGCCCTTTCAAGAGTGAAAGATTCGTTCCTGTTCCATGCGTATCGTGGCAGTCGGTACATTGTCGGGCGGCGTGAGCGCCCTCGTGATTAATCGGCGCGTCGGCACCTCTATGGCATTGCATGCAAAGCGAGCCGTCGTCGGCGTTGAATCGTGCATATGGATCGCCGCCGAGGTTATTGTGCGGCTCATGGCATGTGACGCACTTGATGTTGCCGTTGTCGAGATGCAGGTCCATGTCGCTTCCTGCGACGGGTCCGAGCGAATGGTAA
>JAJDEA010000112.1 GCA_029260035.1 Phycisphaerae bacterium | reverse complement strand
CGTGATGAAATTCTTAAGATGCGGGTGGGTGATTTTACGACACCTGAGGAACGTGCCACCGCGATTGATCATTTTTCTGAAATGCGTCACGAGGGCAGATCGACACGCGTTGCGACGATTGCCCGAAAAGACGGGGGCACGGCTGTTGTTGAGTCACAAGCGATCGATATGGGTAATGGACTTTACCTCGGAATTCTTCACGATATTTCGGCTCGGGTGCATTCGCAGAGAGAGTTGCAGGAGACGCTGGATGGTTTCAGTCGGCTTGTAGAGACATGCCACGCAGCAGTCATTTCGGCAGACTTGAATGGAGTCTTGACTTCCTGGAACCCCGCGGCTGAAGGTATCTTTGGCTTTGGAGCGAAGGAAGCTGTTGGGATGCCGGTTTTGGAACTGGTTCCCGTACGTTATCGCGAGAGGCATCTCCTGGGATTGGAAAGTAGCAAGACTAAACCGATTGAGGAGATTGTCGGTACGACACTGGAAACCGAGGGATTGCACAAGGACGGCCATGAGGTGCCGATCGAAGTGTCGTTGGCGGTTGGAGATGATGATGGCGAGCGGTTCTTCACGGCGGTCATTCGCGACATGACGGAACAACGCGAAGTGGTCGAACGATTGAACGATGCACTACAGAGGCTGCAGTTTCATGTCGAGCGAATGCCTCTGGCATATATGGTGTGGGATAAGGATTTTCGGGCGCAAGAGTGGAATCCTGCGGCTCAGCAGATTTTCGGATATTCGGAAGAAGAAGCGATCGGCCAACATGCATACGACTTGGTGGTTCCCGATGACGTGATCCCTGCCGTCGACGAGATTTGGGCAGACCTTTTGCACGGAGATGAGTCGAGCCATTCAATTAATCCGAACGTCCGAAAGGATGGGTCGCGTATTGCATGTGAGTGGTTCAATACTCCGCTTCGAGACTCGCAGGGCAAAGTACGAGGTGTCGCATCGATGGCAATGGATATCTCAGAACGGGAAGCAACCGAGGAAAGACTGCGTTATGCGCAGAAACTCGAGAGCCTGGGGGTCATGGCGGCGGGGATTTCCCATGATTTTAATAGCTCTTTGATGGTCATACTTGGGAATTCAACGCTTCTTCGGTCTATCAACGATCTCCCGGAAAAAGCCAAAGAACACATAGAGTTGATCGAAGACGCGGGTTTGCGGGCGCGGCACCTCATACGGCATTTGCTTGCGTATGCCCGCACCGGGCGGCATAACCCCCAACCCACATCGCTGAACAGCATCATCAATGACGTTAGTAAGTTTATGATTTCTTCATTGGGGGCGGGCTGTGAGCTTGAGTTAAGGCTGACCGATGATCTGCCGACGATTCGTGCTGATTATAGTCAGGTTGAGCAGATCATCCTGAATCTTTGTCAGAATGCAAAGAATGCGATGGCAGACGAAGGGAAGGTCATGCTGCGAACTGCAGCGGTTAGCCTGACGGCTCGTGAAGTTGCTCGATGTACACTCAATGGCAAACCTGGCGATTATGTAGAGCTTCTAGTAGAGGACCACGGTTGCGGGATGGACAAGGAGACCTCGGCTCGAATTTTTGATCCTTTTTTCACGACGAGCGATGAGGGGCATGGCCTTGGGCTTGCTGCGGTATTGGGAATACTACGCCAGCACGGCGCGATGGCGTTTGTTGAATCGGCGATAGGGCGAGGGACCAGCTTTCATGTTTATTTTCCTGTCGCTCGGGACGACAAGGCGTAAAGAACTCTGAGTTTGGCCAGCGTGTACTATGCTATTATTCGGGCACCCACCCAGTCAACGTCTTTCGTTGCCTTCGGTCTATGGAATGTCTACGTCGGAGACGTCTACGGTGCTCGCAATCTTCTCCCACTGTTCGCTTGACGAGCTATCGGTAATCCACTGGCGGGCCGATTTTGGAATCTCGCGAAGCCTTTCGAATGTGGCGGGCCTTTGGATGCTCAGATAGGCCATGGTTCCTGTGATGCCGGCAATAGCTAAGAAGCATATAGCCATGAGGGGTGAGATTACCGTTTGAGTGATAAGCCGACGTCGCCTCTCGCCGGACGTGACGATTTCATCGATTACGTCGAGAATTGGTAGCCCTAAACTTCGAGACACCTCTGTGGCACCACGATATACATGGTCAAGGATTTCGGCGAGGATGACGAATACGGTCCCTGCGGCAAGCCCAGCAAGAAGGGCGAGTAAGACGATAGTCGTGGCTTTTGGGTTGACGGGTATATGGCTGCCTCGCGCAGGCTCGCCAACGGAAAACTCCATAAGCCTACCTTGTTCGATTGCTTTGATCGCTGGTTCGATGCGAGCAAGCGAAGTGGTCAATTGCTGACGCTGCTTTGAAGCTTTGGAAACCGCAGCTTCAAGATCGACTGATTCTGCCTGCCTTTGGAATACATCATTCTTGGCTTGCGCCAGTTTTTCCATGCTCTTTTTATTGGACTGAAGCCGGATTTCGATGTCCTTGATACCGGCTTTTTCACGCTGAATTTCCATCGCCAATGGACCTTGCACAGCCATCATCGCAGTACGTTGGACTGGATCTGTGATGGCTTGTTTCGGCTCCCCCTGTGGTGCTTTCATTGATGCGTTCGCCGTTGCGGATTCAGGTCCGGTGGCTTCTTCCCGGTCAAGGTGTTCCTGAACCAAACGTTTCTTGGCAAGAAGCCTCTTGATTTCCGGGTGTTCGTCCCTCATGCCTCGAACTTCCCGAAGGGTTCGTATTTCACTGCCGATGTCGGCGACTTGTGATGCAAGTCGAAGTGCTTTGGTGGTGACAAACGACATCGGCCCAAGCGAGTCACCACGGTTGGCTTGTGATTCGCCTTGTGCGTTCTTCGCGATCGTAGAAGACATGGCCATTTGCTGATAAGCCGCTAACTGAGCCTGGTGTTCCCTTTGACGGAGCAACATTTCCCGGCGAGCCATTTCCAAGTCTTCGAGCTTGGCAGGGATCGAAGCGGGGTTGTGAATATCGACATGGGGCGCTTGCATCTGCCAAACAGTAAGATCACGCTTGGCGGACTTGAATTCTGCCCGAGCTTCGGTTACCTCGCCTTGAAAATAGTCTTGTCGGCTAACAAGAAAACTGTGAATCCATTTATGCGTTCGTCGGATATAGGCTTTCTTGAGTTCATCCAACAGCTTGGCGCCAATGTTTGGATCAGGGCCTTTATAGGTGAGAGTGATAATGTCGTTCTGCGGGCTTGGTGAGGCAATCGCGACATTGACGGTGGCTCCGAGCGAGCGAGCCAGACTGTTTCGACGCTTGATGGACTCGGGGGCCAGCTCGCCGTTTTCGGTGCGCGCATAGTTTTTTGTTAGGCCAAGATTTTCGACGACTTCGGCCATGCATTCGACCGACGTAAGGTCTCCCATCATCGAGTTGCGAAAGTATCGAAAGGATTGGGTACCCGGTGAGTTTGGCAGATCGACCATAATGGGGTCATTGCGTCGTTCGAACGAAGTTCTGGCTTCGTAGGAGCGCGGATAGTAAAGGCTCATCATAAATGCCGCGCTGGTTACCAGGCAGAACGGAACGAAAAAAGCCCAGCGGTGGACCGACAGGATGCGCAAGACATCGTTAAGATTCTTGCGTATCTCGGCGAAGGGCCTTTGCTCATCCGAGCTTTGATCCAGGTTGGTCTGTGCGGCGCTGCCTGGCGCTCGCAGATCGGCTGATGGGTTTTGTCTTGCCACGGTACCTCACTTACCTATGCGCGTCTGAAGAGCGACTTCCAGTGTTACATTCAAGGCACTCTCGCGACGAGAAAAGCTATCAATAATTGCGTCGTGAAAGCTGCCTTGTGTCAGATGATCGCTGCACGATCCGTTGCACATTACTCTGTATTTTCGGACGCCTTGCGTGCCCGCTTGAAGCTATTGGGACGTTCATTATTAGTTGTCTTAAGAAGCTCATGTCCATCTTTGGCATTACCGGACCTTCGCAGTTGGACTTGATTATGGTTCGCCCGATAAGTCTGTACATTCAAAGGCAGCAAACTTCATGCGTGCCATGGCGGGTTAAGGGCGTATCTCAATCAGTTGACGGTAATAGGCCTCATAGCGTTGGGCGCATCGCGCGATACTGAAGCTTTGCGCTCGATGTCGACTCTTTTCGCCAAGCGCATGCCGATAAGACCGATTTTCAAAAAGTTCCAAAACGGAACGAGCCATTGCGTCGCTATCCTCGGGCGGCACGAGGATTCCATTCGTGCCATCTTCGACCAAAAGCGCGTTGTCGCCGACACGTGTCGCGATGATTGGCAAACTTGATGCCATGGCTTCAAGTATCGCACAGCTTGTTCCTTCAAACAGGCTTGAGCACGCATAGACGTCCAGCGCTGAGAGAATGGCTGGTATGTCGTCACGCATTCCGACCCAGCGAACGCAACGTTCCAAGCCTAATTCTCGTGTTTGTCGGGCTAATGATTCTCGAAGCGGCCCGTCTCCCGCGATCATGAGTTTGATCCTGGGTATTTTGAGTTTGGCTTTTGCGACGGCGTTCAGTAGACAGCGCTGATTCTTGATGGGTGTCAGAGATCCGACATTTCCTACCACGAAGTCGTCAGCCTCGAGGTTGAATTCACGGCGGATTCGGTTACGCCCGATTTCTGGCGACTCGCTGAAACGAGTAAGATCGATTCCGTTGCGGAGTAAATCAACCCTTTCGTTTGGAACGCTCGCTTCGTTTTGGAGTAGGACTCGTCCGGATTCGGATACGCTTGTGAACTTGGCTTGAGACCATTTAGCTAAAGTGATCTTGCGCTTTTGCGCTTTCGTCAGGGTCTTGTGTGTTTCAGAGCCGTGATAGCCGAGTACGAGCTGCGTGCCAGGCGAAAGCAATTTTGCGACCGTTGCATCAAACCAGGCGCCTGTGTTGCGTGCATGGAGGATCGTCGTTCGATGTCGGCGAGCTAGCAGGCCCAATTGTACTCCCGCAGTAGCAGAGCGGCTTTTGATACAAAGAGGCCTGCAAGCTACGTTGTCTGGAAGTCGTGACGCCAGCGCACCAGGCTCGCGAAGCGTTACAACAGAATGCTGAACTGAGTCTGTATTGAACGATCGAAGAAGCTCCACGAGCATTCTTTCCGTTCCGCCAGGCGCCAGCGAGTTTACAACATGCATAACGACGGGGCGGGGTCGTGGGCCTTTATTTGATGGTCTTCGTGGTTTGGTTCTGTCTTCCGGATCGTTGCTCAAAAGAGAGAGTCGCCCATTGTCAGGGCTGTCGATTTCAGCGCGATCGCCCAATTGCGAGAGAGACTTGCGACCTTTTCTTGTCGAAACGTGTTCAGTATCCATACCGGAGTTGTCCGACAAACGCTGGGTCTGCAAGGGCTGGTGTGGGGGCCGTTTGGGGCGCGAGTTTGGCGTCTCTCAATTCGCCGAGGATCATGCGTTTCAGGCACAAAGGGAAAGTGAGAATCCACCAGTAGGACTCGCAGGTGAATCGGTCGGTTCCTAAGCCGGATACCGTATAGGTGACAATGGCTACCATGAATCCATAGCACATAATATGTGTTTCGAGTGGTTTGGCGGAGAACTTCGCATTTCGGGTGCATTGGTGGATGATACGCAGCGACTCGAGGATGAGTGCCAGAAATATGACCCCACCAAGAATTCCGAGTTCGGTGAAACACATGACAAGCGTGTTGTGTGGTGCTCGATGGGCATGGGCGCGTGAGTATTTCCCGATAACGACCGGGAAGTTGCCGAGGCCGACGCCCAGCGGATAATCGCTAAGAAGCTCGACTGAGGCCGTGCGAATGTCTGTTCGTGCGGCGGCTGCGGGGTCAGCCGCGAGCGTTTCGCTGTCCGCGAGAGTGGACATGCGTTCCCAATAGTTGACGTCTGTTAATGAAAATGCCAATAGCGCGCCAACAACCAGCAGAAGACGGATTTTGTGTCGCATAGCCTTGGGAGCCATTAGAATCGCTACAATCCCGCCACACAGAAGACCTACGAATGCGGAGCGTGTTCGACAAAGGATGATAGCATTGAACGTTAGCGCTCCCGCCACAGCCGCAAAAAGCTTCAGGGACCAGGTGCGTGCAATTAAAAAAGCGATCCCGATAATGGGCAGCATGGCGGTTAAGTGGGCGGAGGCTCCGGAAGAGGTTGAGATGTCTGGGCCGCCGAACACTTCCAGCCTGCCTTTGGTAAAGGCGTGAAAGGGTGCCGTGTAAGCGTCATATCCGAGGTAAAGGCAGCCTGCGACAATTGTCCAAATGACAATTTGGAGATTCTCTCGGGTTGTGGCGAGCCTCGCCAGGATGAGCACGAATACTTGCAGCTTCCAGAATTTCTCGAAAGATGCTTGTGCAGGAGATCCAAACGCGACGCCCAACAGTGTGTTGACCACTGCAAGTAGAAGCAGGCTAAAGAGACAAAGCTCCCAAAATGAAAACGACGGAACAATTTTGGGCAGACGTCTACGAGCAAAGAAAATACCGAGAAGTGTGAATATGGTCGCCAGCATGGAAAAACGCATGCCTGTGGCAGCGAGTGGCTTGCCCCACCACATGACAGGCGGGTTCATCTGGTAAGCCATCATGTAATTAACAACACCCCAGATTGGGTTAAAGAGCGATGCAAGGCACGCTACCCAAAAAAAGATGAAATAGGCGATGGTTTTGATTGGCCACATGGTGCCTGTTGGCTCCGATTGAAATAAATCGCCAGCTCGGCGCGTACAGCTTGCGCGTGTCCGAAAAAATACAACTTCTAATGGTCTTCGGAAGGAAATGACTTCCGCTCAAGCACGGGGTGCCAATAAATGTGACGGTATTTCGCTGCAACTGCTGAGTTCGGGTTTCGTTATCTGAGCATGGGTAAGTGGCATTTCTTCCGTTGAAAGATCAGCCTTGCTGGCTTGATGCGAATCGGTTCGCAGCGTCCAATAATCGGCAAAGTAATGTAGCGCTTGTGGGTGGCGTGCTTATCAGTGTGAAGTGGCCAAGCTTTCAAATGCCAGCTCATTCGAAGATTGGCTTTTCGGGATGAGGTCCGAAGCAGCATGTTTACGTCGTTTGCGCTGCACTATGGTTGCTATAGTTACCATGAATCCCGGGAGCAGCGCGAGAGATGCCAGGGCTAGCTTTGGTTCTTCCATAACTGCGGGGCGAGACATCGCATAAAGACTTTCGCCAAGCATGGGGCGTAGCAAACTCTGCACGAACTTTGTAACCCAGTTGCGATTCCAATTAAAAGTGGATGCGGTGTTGTAGGCTGAAGATGATGCCAGATAGTAGTCGCTTGTGCCGGCGAGCGATTGATCCTCTTGCCGGAGCGTGCGCAATCGATTTGGGACTATCGCCGGATTTGCTCGAAGATCAAGTAAGCTGTAGTATCCCTGGCCTTCCAAGCGGGGAAAATACAGGCCAAAGGCTGGATCGAGTACCATTTTGTCGTTTGGCGATGGCCTGGCTTCAATGATCGTGTGCGCAGGTTTGTTTGTGTCGGCATCGAAGCACATAGCCATGGTTGCTGGGATGTCGATAGCACGCAGCAAGGCAAAAAGAAGTCTCGATTTGTCTGCGCAGTCGCCTCCTGTTTTGGCAACCTGCATAGGCGTTGCACGAAAAGACGTAACAAAGAAGCACTCACTGTTCCTTTGAGAGGAGCCTGTCTGGTTCGCCCAACTGAGTAGCGACAACGCCTGCTGGTGTGGATTATTCACACTTGCCGTGATTTGCCGGGCAAGTGTTTCCAATTGTTGTTGGTCTCGGCGATAGGAGCCATAGCAGTAGGCGCTGACTACAATTGACGCCGAAAGGACCAAAAACTTGATGCGATTAATGATGTTTGAGTTCTTCAGCAAGCCGTGCTCCGGTTTCCGTCTCTTGAGCGCCTGGATTCGAGTTTCCTGATGGTGTATCTATCGGACAACGGCGGCCCGTTTTTGATCGGCCTGATTTCGTCAATCGTGTACTCCTATTTCAAGGCCTTCTATGCCGAAAAACTTTGATTTGACCACTGCAAGTTGAAGAGAGCATCGCTTTCGTCGGGTGTGAGGTGGTTTCTTAGGTACGCCCGATATTCACAGCGGTAGTCCCGTTTCCAGTTATCGCCGCGTTGCATCGCCATCTCATCTTCGGCTGATTGACCTGTTTGCCTTGTTCGGCCAGACTCCACGTTCACGGTGGACGTCACCGTGCATCAATGAAATGGTATTTTGCATCAGTGCCTTCAGTGGTTAACCCAGTTTCGTTAACCGTGTGGCGGCGCCAAAGTAATCAAGATGCTTGGTAGATTAATCATTCTTCTTACGGTCGTTCCCCTGGTGGAGTTGACGCTCCTCCTGGAAATCGCCGATCGCATCGAGTGGGGGCCTACCGTTGGGCTTGTTCTCGGAACGGGCGTGCTGGGTGCATACCTTGCAAGGCGTGAGGGAGTCAAAGTTGTCCAGCGCATTCAACGAGACATGGAGGCTGGCATCGCACCGACCTCTGCTGTTGTTGACGGTGCATTGATTCTCGTGGCAGGCGTAGTGCTTGTTACGCCGGGCATATTGACGGATTGTTTCGGTTTCGCTCTGCTGGTTCCGCCGATCAGGGCTTTGCTCAAAAAACGCCTGACGAGCTGGTTTCGTGCCCATGTGGTTACGATTCAGCCAGGGGATGTTGGCGCTTCGTCCCCTGGCGGTGGGCCTTTCGATGATCCGTTCGTCGATGTGGATGCGACAAGTTCGGACGCTGAAGAAAAAAAGCGTATTGAGTAGGGCTGACTCGCTTGCGTTGGCGGAATCGGTTCTTGCTTCAGGTATGAATATAAAAGGCGGACTCCTGGCAAGTCGGGTGTGGTTCACGAACGCGTTGGAGGTGTGGTTTTGCCAAACAAATGGATATTGGTTTCGGCTATCATGGGCGGGCTGGCCGTTGCGCTCGGAGCATTCGGCGCTCATGGCTTGAAGAAAGTGTTGACGACTGAACAGATTCAGACTTTCGAGGTTGGTGTGCGATATCAGATGTATCATGCGCTGGCACTGCTGGGCGTTGCGTGGGTAATCGGTACGATACCTTCACGTTGGGCTAATGCGTCAGCGATCTGTATGCTTGTTGGCGTTGTTCTTTTTTCCGGGAGTATCTATGGGCTTGTGCTGGCGAAATGGCGTTGGCTCGGGCCGATTACTCCTATCGGTGGTGTTGTGCTAATGACGGGTTGGTTTTGCCTGGCGATGGCTTCCCTACGGGCTTGGCCGAAAACTTGATTGGTCGTCGCGAAGACGACTCTTGACCCCAAAAAAAGAGATTTGGAAATGCCCGAGAGCCTGGATGAGTCAACGGTGCGTCACGTTGCACAGCTTGCCAGATTGAGCCTGACAGATGATGAAGTGGCTCAGTTTTCTATTCAGCTTGCGAAGGTGCTGCGCTATATGGATCAATTGAATGAAGTCGCGACAGATGATGTAGAACCAACTGCCCATTCGCTACCGATTACCAGTGTTTTTCGCGAGGACGCCATTGTCTCTTCGCTTGGCGTGAATGATGCGCTAAGCAATTCGCCCGGTGCGCATGAATCCATGTTTCAGGTTCCAAAGGTTCTCGATCAAGGTGATTCGTAGGGAGCTAAGCCGAGTTTGCCCATGTCCACTGCTTACGATATTACAGACAAA
>JAJDEA010000111.1 GCA_029260035.1 Phycisphaerae bacterium | reverse complement strand
ACTCTAATTGACCATCACGAACCATGGCACGCAATCGCCGCCGTAATGCTTCCGCCGAATCAGGCGCTTCAAGCTTGAATTGTGCGAGAATGGTCTCGTACGACTTTGGCTTGCCCGATTTTAAAAACTTAAGAATTTCATCACGGGAGTATCCGGTGAGGTCGCTCGCTGCCTGGTTGGCATCAATGTAATTTCGATCCTGATCCGCGATCAGGATCGCATCCGCTACTCGGTCGAAAATCAGGCGGTAATCGAGACGATCTTGCGAACCCGTCAGTTTCACCGACGCATCGTTCGTCCGACGAGCGTGGGCTGGATCACCTTCTTTTTTCTCTACCATCATGAAGAACATTCTAAAGCAAGCTCTATACAACTGTAGCACCTGAAGGCATGTTTCTTCTCGCGAGTACTCTGGTTCCCTCAAGCACTTGCCCGTTCATGGCTACCGCTACCAGCGCAGCCGGGTCGAGCAGCCAAAGCACTCTCTTTTTTTTTTGCGATCGCACAAATAACCCGCGTACCAGCCGAGTCCTGGCATCGCCTTCTCTTTGCACAAGTCCTTAAACTGTGGTAGCTTCTGTGACCCTAGGGCGGCTCGCAGGGCAGCGAGTCGTGCATACCGCACCCCAGCCATGGATTGGCGAATCGAAGGGCACAGGGAGGTCCCAGACAGATGTTCCTCAAACGAATTACGATCGCTGGCTTTAAGAGTTTCTGTGACCGGGTTGACTTTGAATTCGGCCCCGGCGTAACCGGAATTGTAGGCCCAAACGGCTGCGGCAAAAGCAACGTCGTCGATGCGTTCAAATGGGTGCTCGGCGAGCAATCTGCCCGATCACTCCGCGGGCGGCAAATGATCGACATGATCTTTAACGGGTCAAGCTCTCGTCGAGCAAGCAGCATCGCACAAGTCGATATCGTTTTTGACAACCAGGACCGCTCACTCCCGACGGACTTCGAAGAAGTAACGGTAAGCCGAAAACTCTATCGCTCAGGCGAAAGCGAGTACCTGCTCAATCAACAGGCTGCCAGGCTGAAAGACATCCGAGAACTCTTCATGGATACAGGAGTCGGGGTTGACTCGTATTCGGTAATTGAACAGGGTCGGGTTGACGGCCTTCTACAAAGCAATCCGGTTGAACGGCGGATTATCTTTGACGAAGCAGCCGGCATCAGCAAATACAAGGCCCGTAGACGCGAGACGGAGCGCAAGCTTGAACGGACCGAGCAAAACCTGCTACGCGTTGCAGACATTGTCGAAGAAATTGAAAAACGACTGCGAAGCGTCAAGCTCCAGGCGGGCAAAGCACGCAACTACCAACAATATGACGCCAGGCTTGGTGAATTGCGGTCGGCCTACGCCATGGCAGAGTATCATCGGTTTAGTTGCGACATCGACAGTTTGACTTGCAAGACCGATGAAGCCACGGATGGTGTCACGAAACTGCGCACGGATATAGACCGCCACGAGATGGAATCCGCACGGGCTACCGGACGATTGGATGCCATCGCCGAGTCCCTCGGCGCATCCGAGAACGACCTGGTACAAGACAAGTCGAGTCTTTCAGCAGCGCAGGCACGACTAGAGTCGTCTGATCGCCGATCGGAAGAATTGCGGGAACAGCTCGATCGAGCACAGTCCCGACTTGGCGAAGATGCAAGTCGAATCGAAACATCGCGCTGCGACATTCAGCAAGTCGATCAAGTTGTTAATGAGCTAAAGAGCCAGGAAGAGCGATTTCGCAAGGAACTGGAGACGGTTGAAACGAGTGACCACGAGCTTGGCCGCAACCTGACCCAAGCGCAGGCTATTCTCGAAGATGAAAAATCAGGAATCATCGAGCTGGTTCGCCGAAGCGCTGCTGCACACAATGAAATCACGCGACTCAACACACACCGGGAATCCCTCGTTGGACAGAAGGGAAGGCTATCGGAACGAGACGCCAAAATATCCGTTGATCTGGAGGAAAACCTCCAGCAGAAGGCGCAGTTTGAACACCAGCTGCACGACCTGGACGCTCTCATTTCAAGCCAAACGGAAAAGCTGGAAGAAAAAAAACTGGCCGCAACCCAGACAGCCCTTAGGCAACGAGAACTTAACGACCAGCTTACTGCTGCCAAAGAAAAGCGAAGCGCACTGCAATCGCGTCAAGAGCTACTCGATGACTTAGAGCAAAAAATGGAGGGCGTCGCGGCTGGCGCTCGCAAGCTGCTCGACGAAAAACGGCTGTGCGAAGGCGAGGCGGACGGCCTACCCTGGGTTGTTGGGCTAGTCGCAGATATTTTCTCGACGGATGTCACGCACGCAAAAATCATTGAATCCGCACTGGGGGAACTTGATCAGAATGTTGTTGTCACTGACAGCGATAACTTTCTCACCCACTTTGACGAAAACACCCAACCGCCCGGCAGACTCACGGCATCTTGCCTGGACCGCTTACCGCCGGTCATGAATGAACGCGATTTCTCAGAAAACGAAGGCTTCGTAGCCCGAGCGGTAGACCTCGTGCATTATGATGAGTGCTACAGCCAGCTCGCCCATCATTTACTGGGAAAGACCGTCGTCGCAGACACGCTCGAAAATGCAATCCAGCTAGCCAATGAAGACGTTTCGGAACACCGGTTTGTCACACTGAATGGCGAAGTTGTCGAGCCGGACGGTCGCATCAGCGTCGGGCCTTCCTCTTCAACCGCTGGCTTGATATCTCGAAAAAGTGAACTGCACGATATAGAAATCCAATTAGCCATCGTCGAGGAAAACGTCAACGAACTGGCAGAGACACTCAATCAATCTCGGGCCAAATTGAACCACCTTGAGGGTGTCCAGCAAGAACTTCGCACCGCGATTTACGAATCCAGCACTGCTAAAATCGAAGCCAACGCTGCAATGAAGAAAATCACGGAAGCCGTTTCAAGGCTGACATCAGAACGCCCCATCATTGCACAAGAAGCGATGCTTATTGAATCGCAAATCAGCGAAGTTCATCTGGAGAGCGAACGCGGCGGAAAATCGCTTGAAGCGATAGACAGGGAGAACAACGAAAAAGAAGGCAGAATCGCCAAACACCGTGACCACATCGAGGAAATCGCAGCCGCTCGTAATCTAACCCAGGAACAGCTAACTGAATTGCGAGTCTCGGTTGGCCAACTCGCGGAGAAACGAACTGCCGCGATGGAACGACGAAGCGCCCTCCATCGCAACCTGGCGGAATTGGAGCAGTTAAGCCAAGCGGTACACCGTGACATTGAACGCCTTGAAACGCAAATTCAGGAAGAGCGCGAATCGAAAGATCTCGGGCGCGAACAGATCGAAGCCTTAACTGCGCGCATTGATGAACTAGAAAATCAAGTCGCCACGTTACGCAATACGCGGGATTCTATCCGTCTCGAACTCGACGAACATGCGCAAGCCGTGAAGACCGCCAGAAGTCAGCTCACCGAATCCGAAGAGCAGCTTCATGCCATGCAAATGTCTCTCGCCGAGATCAAGGTCCGTCGAGACGAGTTGCTTTCGCGAGTGCAAGAGGAAATGGGCGTCGATTTGGCAGAGCGGTACCCAGAGTACGAACATGCGGAACAGGATTGGAACGAAGTCGAAACCGAAATCGCCGAATTACGCGAAAAAATGAACCGACTTGGAAACGTAAACCTTGACGCCATCAACGAACTGGAAGAATTGGAAGAACGGCATGGGTTCCTTACGAATCAACGCGACGACCTGAGCGAATCGCGCAATCAACTTGAACAACTTATCGAAAAGCTAAATCTGGAGTCGCGTGATCGGTTCAAAATTGCATTTGAACAAATTCGCGATCATTTTCGCTCAATGTTCCGCAAGCTTTTCGGCGGCGGTCGAGCGGACATCGTTCTCGAGAATCCAGACGAAATACTCGAAAGCGGAATCGAAATCGTCGCCCAGCCTCCAGGGAAAGAACTTCAGGTCATTTCGCTCATGTCGGGTGGCGAGAAATCGCTTACCGCAATCGCTCTGCTCATGAGCATTTTTCAATCCAAACCGGCCCCCTTTGCGATCATGGACGAAGTCGATGCTGCACTCGATGAAGCCAACAACGATCGATTCAACCGCATCATTCGCGAGTTTGTAACGCAGTCCCAATTCATCGTCATCACTCACTCCAAGTGGACCATGAACATCGCCGATCGCCTCTACGGCGTCACCATGCAGGAACCGGGCGTGTCAACACGTGTCAGCGTCAAACTCGGCGGAGCCAACGTCGCATAGCGACGTCGTTGTTCAAGCCTCACTGAGCATGTCGTTAGCCTGCATCTTGTGGCGAATTGAGCCCGCCAGCTTTCCGCTTCGCCCTTCAACGTGTCAAATCTTGTAGAATCCTACGCTTTCATCGCACCGAAAGAGTATCATATTGATCGCACATTAAGCATTCGGGCCTGCAGTATCTACAACATGGAGACCAGCATATGCAAGAGATATCTTGGCGCACGCCAATCGTCTGCGTTCTAGTTGCAGCCGTTACTACGACCATCGGCGCATGCAACGCACATCCGGGGGCAAGAGCCAAAGAACGCCAATACTCAGGCATCAAGTCACCCACCTTAATCGAACGCGCAACGCTCAGACACCGAAGCGACTCTGCACAAATGGCGTTTCATGCGTCGCCTGAACGACTCATGTCACATATCGAATTCCTCGCACACGATGAGTTAGAAGGAAGAGGGACCGGCTCAAGTGGCATTGATCTGGCTGCAGGCTACATCGCCGGACAGTTTGCCGCAGCGGGCCTCGAACCGGGAGGCCCCGATGGCACCTATTTTCAACCGTTCACTGTCAGTCAGGGAGGGCGACTTCTCGGCGAAACAAAACTCATCGTCAACGATCAAGCGATCGCTGCAGAGTTGAACGAAGATTTCAGGCCCTTCGGTTTTTCGGCAGCCGGCGATTTTCAAGGCGAAGTAGTTTTTGTCGGCTATGGAATCACAAACAAAGACCGGGATTATGACGACTACGCCAAGGCAGACGTTTCTGGCAAGGTGGCACTCATGCTCAGACGTGAACCAGTAAGCTGGGACACCATCGGCTATAGCAAACACGCAAGCTTTGCCAAGAAAGTCTCGCTAGCCGAGGAGCATGGCGCAGTGGCCGTTTTCGTCGTCAACCAGAACTCGGACGATGGGGAACCAGATTCTTTGATGCGATTTCGATTGCGCGATCATGTGGAAGACATCCCGGCTATACATGTAACTCGGCCCCTTGCGGATTCTCTGCTCGCTGCGGGCGGACTCGAGTCACTCGACACGCTGCAAGGACGATTGGATGCGGGAGAAAACTGTTCACAGAGACTCTCCGACACGCGTATTGGAGGCAAGGTAGCCTACGAAGCCAACACGATGATCGCGCGAAACGTCATAGGCGTACTTCCAGGCAGAGGCCCCCGCCGAAACGAATACGTCGTTATTGGAGGTCATTACGACCATCTTGGTATGAAACGTGGGCGAATCTACAATGGAGCCGATGACAACGCATCGGGCACGGCGGGAGTCATAGAGTTGGCTCATGCCTTTTCCGCGACGCGTTATCGCAATCGCAGTATCATCTTCATGGCGTTTACTGCAGAAGAAATCGGGTTGATCGGCAGCAAGCATTTCGCCAAGAACCCAACGGTCCCGGTGGATTCGATGAAAGCCATGGTCAACATGGACATGATTGGACGCCATGATCCCGATAGCGAAAACAACAAACTGTCTATTCAGGGGTTGGGGACAGGCCTGAATTTTACCGAACTCGTTCAGAGACACGCAGGTGCAGCAGGAATTGAATTCCTTCCCGACGACAGTGCTTTGGGACCAAGCGACCACGATTCGTTCTATCGAGTCGGCGTGCCCTCGTTGTTCTTTTTTACAGGCGTTCATGAAGATTACCACCGCCCGGACGACGACATAGAGAAGGTTGAGGCGGAGCGGACAGCGGCCATCATTACGCTGATTTACAACATCTCTCGAGAACTCGTGAACGGCACGACGTCCCCAACATTTGCACGCGTTGATCGACGAGCCAGGATTAATCGGAGCGCGGGCCGACAAAGTGCTGTCGTCATGGGCATCATGCCGGACATGGACGATGAATCGACAGCCAAAGGATGGCGAATCGCGCGTGTCACTCCAGGCGGTGCAGCTGCGAAGGCGGGGATGAAGCCTGGCGATCGAATTCTCACGATCGATGGAAAACTGATTGCCGACTTTATGGACTACCGCAAGGCAACAGAAAAAAAGAAGCCAGGGGATATCATCGCAGTCTCGGTGCTCCGAGGGCAAAAAGAGCTATCGCTAAGTGTTGAGCTTCAAGCGAGGTAATTCGGCGGAGTACCGGGAAGAGGCTATCGTATGGCAACTACTACAAAAAGCTCATTGGTTCCGCCCACACTTGTGGGGGCGGCAGCAATTCAAGGACTGGTAGGGTTTCTGGGCTGGTTCATCCATAGCCCACAGTTTAGCGCTTTGGATTGGGTGATTACATTCGGAGGCGGTATATTCCTTGCTCTTGCATTTGTAGGCAAGTCGAAGCCTCACGCAGCTTCGTTAGCTGCGATGCTCCTGTATTCTGCGTTTCTGATCATGCAGCTATCGATAAGCACGGAACTGCTCATGACGGGTTGGATTTTCAAGTTGCCGATTATTCTACTTTTGATTGTTGGAGTGTGGAGCGCTTTTCATTGTTCGAGCCTTGGAGAAGGTCACGTTGATCTGTAGCAACGGTTTGAATGGAAAAACAATGCGACGTCCATCAACTCAGCTTATTGTGATAGCCTTTGTGGCACTCTTTCCAATAAGCTTTTTGGTGTTATGTCCCCCACAAGTTGGGGAAAGATACGGGCTCATCGGGACACGTCGAACAATGTTTTCCATGGTTGTCACATACGCTGGATCTATTCTTTTGAGCGGATTTGCGACGTACAAAGTTGTGTCTTTATTCAGGCACGGCGGTGCGTTTGTTTACGGTCGTCGGCGCAAATCGCGTCTTACTGTGGGTAGAGGGGAATGGCATTGGCTTGGGACCACAAGATTTGGCCCGGACGAAGCGTTATTGGTCACGGGCAAGTGTTCTGCATCAACGAGTCAGCTACTTCAGGTCCGTCTGTGCCTTAGCTCTGCCCGAACCGAAAAATATGCAGAAAAACGGATCAAAGTTGAAGAGTCTTTTGAAATCGCCTGGACGGCTGAGGATCTTCATGACGTTATTCTTGCACCTAAAGGAACAGGAACCTACCTGTTCGGGATGCGTTTCGACAGCGAAGAACCCAGCAATGCCGACTTCCAAATCAAATGGGTACTGACAAATCGTCGCAACACATGAGCGATTTCACAGCAACTCACCGTTGGGCTAGGGCCAAAAATCCAGACTTCCTTCGCTAAAGGTCGTCGCATTGTTATTGCTGGGACTATCTTATCGCTAAAAAAGCGTCCATCCGCCTGGGTAGACGAACGGACGCTTCTTGGGTTATTGAATCTACGGTAGTCGCCTCATCTAGCTGCCTGCGATAAGCGCGTCGAGTTGCCCTTTCAGGATCGTGTCGAGATCTTTCTTGGCACCAATGTTTACATGTGCAACGTTGCCCTTCTTGTCCACGACAACCATCGTTGGAAAGCTGACAGCTTTGAACGAGCGACCCACCATGTTCTTCGGATCATGGGCGAGTTCGAGCTTTGCCCCAGTACCGTCAAAAACCTTCTTCACTTCGGCGGTTTCATACTCTTTCCTCATGGTAAGAGCGATATTGACGAACCGGACGCCCTTAGCCTCATACGCCTGTCGCACTTTCTCTACATTCGGCATTGCCTTCTTGCAGTAGCCACAGTTGGGCGCGACAAAATTGAGCACCGTCGCGGCACTTTTGGTAAATGTTGGATTGTCGACGCGCTTTCCATCAAGTGTATCAATAAAGAATGACGGAGCCGGCTTGCCGACAAGGTCCATCGCCGGACGTCGGTTCTTCGTCGGCGCCTTGCTTGCAAACTTAGGCAAAGGCTTCCCCGCAATAATCGCGTCGAGCTGCCCTTTCATTCTTTTCTCAAGGTCACCCATGTTCCCGACGTTGACCGCTTCGACTTTTCCGCTTTTTCCAATGATGACCATCGTCGGAAAACCCGTTGCCTTATAGAGGCCGCCGATTTTGTTGTCCGGATCGTGCGTGATCTCCATTTTTGCCAGTTTGCCATAAATGCCGACGACTTCATCCGTCGGATACTTCTTCCGCATAGTCTGAACAACGTTCACAAAACGAACGCCTTTTGATTCGTATTGCTTACGAATCGGCTCCACTCGAGGAACCTGTTTTTTGCAGAAGCCGCAATTGGGTGCAACAAAATTCAAGACTGTTGCGGAATTGCTGGCGAAATCTGCATTTCCGACATTCTTTCCATCAATCGTATCCGCAGCGAACGCGGGTGCCGGCTTGCCGACCAGCAACTCGACGGGGCGCTTGCGCGGCTTATTTGGCTTGGCAGGCGACGGCGCGTTGGCAAAAGCGGCCGGGACAGGCTTGCCCGCCACAATCGCACCAAGTTGTCCCGCCATTCTCTTCTCAAGATCGCCCATATTTCCAACATTGACCGCTTCGACTTTTCCACTCTTGCCGACGATGACCATCGTTGGAAATCCTGTCGCCTTAAAGAGGCCACCGACTTTGTTTTCCGAATCGTGAGCGATTTCCATTTTTGCCAGTTTGCCGTAAATGCTGACGACTTCATCCGTCGGGTACTTCTTTCGCATCGTCTGAACGACGTTTACAAACCGAACGCCTTTGGACTCGAATTGCTTACGAATCGGCTCCACTCGAGGTACTTGCTTTTTGCAGTAGCCACAATTGGGTGCAACAAAATTCAAGACCGTAGCAGAGTTGCTGGCGAAATCGGCATTGCCAAAGTTCTTCCCATTAACGGTGTCCATGGCAAATGCAGGTGCCTGCTTGCCAACGAGTAACTCTACGGGGCGCTGACGAGGCTTACTTGGTTTTGAAGGTGACGGTGCGGTGGCAAATGCTGCCGGGATCGGCTTGCCTGCTACCATCGCATCAAGTTGCCCCTTCATTCGAGCTTCGAGGTCGCCCACGTTTCCGACGTTGACTGCTGCGACTTTTCCATCTTTTCCAACGACGACCATCGTCGGGAAACCCCGGGCCTGGAATAGGCCGCCGACCTTGTTGTCAGCGTCATGTGCCAATTCGAGCTTTGACCCGAGCTTCTTGTAGGTATCAACAACCTCGACAGTCGAGAACTTTTTGCGCATGGTTTCGACAACGTTGACAAACCGAACACCCTTCGATTCAAACTGTTGGCGAATTTTTTCCAGTCGCGGAACCTGCTTCTTGCAGTAGCCACAATTCGGTGCAACGAAGTTCAGAATCGTTGCAGGATGCTTGGCAAAATCAGCGCTGCTGAGACGCTTTCCACCAACCGTATTGATCGAAAACGCAGGGGCCGGGCTACCAATGACACTTTTTTGAGGCTGCCTCTTCGGCGCCGCTTTGCTCGGAACAGCCTTGGCGGATTTCGGAGCGAAGCTCGGAACCGGCTTCCCAGCGATGACCGCATCCAGCTGGCCTTTCAATCTCGATTCGAGGTCACCAAGATTTCCGGTGTTGACAGCTTCCACTTTTCCAGTTTTTCCGACGACAACCATCGTCGGATAGCTGGTCGCCTTGAACGCGCCGCCGACGCCATTCGAAACGTCATGTGCCAACTCCAGCTTTGCGCCGGTTTTGTTGAAAACATCGACCACTTCTTTTGTCGCATAGCGCTTTCGCATTGTCTGAACGACGTTTACAAACCGAACTCCTTTGGCTTCGTATTGCTGACGAATCTTCTCAACGCGAGGCAACTGTTTCTTGCAGTAGCCACAATTAGCTGCAATAAAATTGAGAACAGTCGCGGAATTATCTGCGAGTGTCGCGTTGCTTACTGTTTTCCCATCAATCGTCGTCGTTGAAAAAGCGGGAGCACTCCGACCGACCATCTGCTCCGCAGGTCGCTTGGGCTTACTTTGCGCACGCTGAGGCAGATTGGAACGATAGCTGATCGGAATCTGAATCACAGGCTGTTTGGCATCATCCGTTCGCAGTGTGATTTGCTGACCGCTTTGCGTTGGATCAAATCCGGCAGGTAGTTCAACATTGACCATGTACGCTTTGCCCGGTGTGCGCTCATTGACAGTAACTTTCACCTTCGGGTCTGAACAGGTTGCATCCAGAATCTTGACGGGTGTCTTGCCATAGTTGGTAAACCGAATGGGTCGCTTCGTCGGATTTCGATTCCCTTTCACGGCCGGGTTGATCGTCAGTTGACTCGGCTGAATGTCCAATCGATCAGGAACTGTTGCGGTTGCGGTAATCGGAATCGTCTTCAGCCCCTCGGCGGTCGTGGTAATCGTCGCTCGCGCGATGTGTCGGCCGCTACTCAACGGGGGAATCATTTTGATATGCAACTCGAACTCTTTCCCCTCAGTCTTGGTAACCATCTCAAACTTGAAGGGTGCTTGTTCTGCTGGATCAACGGATACGGCGATCGGCTCTTCAGTGTTGTTTGTTATCTTAAGCACACGTTCCTGAGGCTCGTCCCCTGCGACTTTGCCAAACACCGCATTCGCCGGAAGTACGTCCACGAATCGTTTGCAGGTTCCTGACAACTTCAATCGCATGTCCGGGCGATACGGATCATTCGTCGTTATGAGGACGCTTTTCGAGAATCGCCCACGAAGCTTCTTGCTATCAACCGCAAAAGGAAACTTGCCACTCTCGCCTGGCTCGATGACAGATGGATGTGTACCCGCTTTTGTACAACCGCAGGAAGGCTTGACCCGAATGATCTCAAGAGGCTTTTCACCTTCGTTCTTGATCTCAAACGAATACTCGAGTTTTGGCCCAGCCCAAACCGTTCCAAAGTCGTGGTCCGACTTCGCCGCTACAGCTTTTGGCGCTGGCCCTGTCGGCGGGTTCGCTATGGCTGCCCTTGGCGGTGGCTTCTTTTCAGCTGTGCCACGAGACGATGAGTTATTCTTAAACCGCTTCTTGTTCTGGGCGTATCCGTTATCGGCAAACAAACCAACAATGCCGGCAACCAATAAGACCGCAAGACAGCCTCTTGCAATGGAAGAGCTACGATAATTGTGACACACATGCTTCATTGGACAAACCTCAAACTATTAGAGCCACGGAATACCACCGGACGATTACCACAATTCAAAACCTGCGAAACAACACACAGGAACCAATGCAGTTTAGGACGATGGGAAATCGTTGCGTCAGAGCAAAAGCCGCTCAAAAAAGGGACGGCAGAGAGGAGCATTGTGGATCGCCCGATTTCCCCTTGTGCGATCGGTGTTTATACCCCGCGCCAACCAGCTAAAGCAACCGATCCGATTCTTTGTTACGGGAGCGTTACCCACCTTCACAGGCTCCGATTTCGGGCGAGAATGAAGAAGACTGCCGAAGCTCTATGGTCGAAACTGCTGTGGAAAGCCTGATAATCAGACTATTGGGCCTGTCGCAGTTGCTTTTTCGCGCCTTGCCGTTGGCACGAAGGGTAACACGGCTGGAAAACCGACACCCCTGGCCAACATGCCCGACGCACAAAGAACTCAATATGAAAATCTTTTTCCCGGGATGTTGCGACGAACAACAATCAGCAAGACACCCGATGGGTTCTACGAAAACACGTCGTGGATTTCAAGAAGGATAGCCAGCAGCGCTCAGCACTTCGAACACTTTTTATACTGCGGATTGCCAATACGACATGTAACTGCTAGATACACGAACATGACTGAACAGAGAACACTCCGCCAGAAAGCCCTGCTCTTGGTCGGTTCGATCGGCCCACTTGGCCACCTCCCCGCGTCGGGAACAGTCACCGTGGCGGTAGTCGGTGTTCCGCTTTTCTGGTTGAAGTGCCATCTGGCCATACCCGAACAGACGTACATCATTTTTTGCATCGTATTCGCCGCGGTGTCAATATGGTTGCACCACAATGGCGATCGCATACTGGGCGAGAAAGACAGCCGAAAACTGGTCTGGGACGAACTGGCGGGATTCTTCCCAGCTATCGCTGCATTGCCTTTTTCGTGGCAGATAGCAACGCTCGCCTTTTTTATAGAACGGGCCATTGATATCGCCAAGGTGCCTCCCGCCAAGCAAATCGAAGACCATTGGCCGGGAGGCTGGGGTGTTGTCGGAGACGACATCGTTGCAGGCCTATACACTTGCGGCATCGTACATCTCCTGCTGCATTTCTTCCCAACGCTTTTACTACCTTAGCCAGACATTGCACCAGCGCAATCGAACCGCCTGATTGCGTCATTTTTGGGGTAAACAGGCTCAACCCTCATCCATCTCATCCAGATTCGGTTGGATGTGTACAATTAGAACGTGATGGCAAGATAAACGTGCAACGCATCAGGCTGTCCATCCGCGGTTCGCAAGAAGAATTGAGTCCGAATAGAAATGCCGTTCGTCCGGTTCTTTTCCATCAGCGACTCTAAACGTTTCACCTTGGGTGCGCATCTGTATGGATGAAACAGGGACGTAGCGATTGGCCCGGCAGCAAAGTGGATGAGTAGATCAGACCATACATCACTTCGCGAAGAGCCACGCCCGGCCCGTTATGTAAACGACGGCGACCGGGATGCTAATAAGCAAACGGACAGGGACAAACTCGTCCGACTGGCTTATCGATTCCTATGGAATCTGAGCGACGCGGAAGACGCGGTTCAGGACGCACTAACTACCGCTCATGAACGATCCGCTGAACTGCGTGAAGGAAGCAAATGGACGTCGTGGATCGCACGCATTCTTGTACGGCGATGTCATGAGCTTGGCCGAAAGAAAACAACGAAGAGACGCCATGAACAATTGTTTGCTAAGCAGAAAAAGGTGTTTCATGACGCTGATACAGGCGTTCAATTGTCAGACTCAACGGAATCAGTTCGCATGTTGCTTGCGCAACTTCCTCGCAGACAGCGAGAGGTCATTGTGATGCGACATCTGCACGGAATGACGTATGAGGAAATCGGAAAAGTCCTCGAAATATCCCCCGCGACAGGACGAGTTCACGCTCATGCCGGTCTAGACAGACTGCGAGAATTGATGTTGACCCAGGAAGAACCTGCAATCGAGCCATCGCAATCATGAGAAAAGAAATCGTGATGAATTGCGACGAAGCAAGAATACGCTGGCACGAATCGCACGATACGGGCGTCAAGGACATTGCGCTCGAAAATCACCTAAAGCAATGCGACGCGTGCATGAACATGGCACTGCAACTGACCACCTTGACTGAAGCGTTTGATGAAATGCGGCGAGAAACGGAAGCCGTCGGCTCGACGCCAGACTGGATTTCAAAGGCCGACCAAAGCTCCACTGCACGACATCGACCATTGAGGATTCGTTTCCTGCAATTGGCAGCTACGATAGCACTCGCAACCAGCGTTTGGCTTTTCTATTCAACGTCACGCAATAATGAGAACATGCAATTGGTCGACATGAATGGCGCAACAGCTCGACAGACGAACGACAACTTCAAAACCGAACAGTACGACGGCCCGCCTCTTGGGATCACTTTGCGAGGTAAATCGGAGAAAGCGTATCTCGCCGTTGCCCAACCTATGTCACAGCCTCGTGTTCAGTTTTATCGACTCTACCCAACGATTGCTGCGAAGGATGATACAAGTGACTTTTGAACTCTTAGGAATTCTCAACTGCGTTATGCGACGAACTCACTCATAGCCCTGAAAAATAGCGACTCAAATGAAATTGCGGCAACCCGCCGTGTACACTTTCAAGACAAGGAGAGAATCCATGAAGAACATAGTCTTTTCACTAATTGCAATTTCGTTCGCCTTGACCGGAGCAGTTGCTGTCGCACAAGAGAGCGGTGATACAAACAAACCCGCAGTAAACCGCCACGCTCGAATGGTTCAATTGACAAATGCTAACGCCTATGAAATAGAAGATGCCGTAAGAAAACTCGGATTCCAAGTGAACCTAGCAGCGACGACGGAAAATACCCTGGTGCTTCGAGGCACGAAGGAATCGCTCGCAGAGGTGGAATTCCTGATTCATGAATTCGATATTCCGAAGACGCCAGCCCAGCCACAACGCGCGACGGAATACATCAAGCTGAGCTTTGACCACAATGTGGGCAACCTCGAGGGTGCGTTGTTGACAGCCATCAGGAGCCGAAATTCTCGCTTCGCAATTGATGGCCACAATGGCGTGCTCATCCTCCATGCGACGCCCTCCGAAATCGTAGAAGCCAAAGAATTGGTCGGGATGATGAATCGACAGGAGAAACCACTTACCCTTGAGTTCTCGTTTATTCGTGCATCGATAAGCTCTGCGCCGGGAAAGAACACGCTTCAAGGCGCACTCGGCAAACAGGTTACGAGCGTACTAAACGAAGCGGGTTTCGGCAGTTTGGAACTGCTCGCCCCCATCACAGTGACGGTGAGTAATGGAGGCGATTTTGAATCCCAATCCGAATTCTCGAAAACGATTCCCGACGGCATCGAAGATCTTGCCTTTGGAGTTGAGGGCGCTGCGCGCGTCATGCCGGACACCAATACCGTGCAACTCGAAGTCCGTGCAAACGTGCACGGCGAATTCACCTCCGTGGCAAATACCGGACAAACAAGTTTTGAGATCAACACGAATGTGTCAACAAGGCTTGGTGATTACGTCATCCTCACGGCTGCGCCGAGTTCCACTTCAAGTGGCGATGCCATTGCACTTGTTCTCAAGGCCGTCCAACAGAATAGCCACTAGAGACTAAACCACGAAAACTGGCGCGCAAACGAAATCCGGTCCTGTTGGCATAGCTTGCCGACAGGACCGGATCGCCCACTCCCCCCATGCGGAATACTTTGCTACATATACTTGTAGGAATCGCTAAGCTTCGACAACATCAGGCTTGAGCGGAGCAACGACCTCGACCACAGAGTCGATGTCGCCCTGCTCGACGCCCGCCCACTGTAGCGCTCCGACAAGGTGCCCAGCAACCATGTCGAAATGCGGGCTTGTAATGCCCAAGCCACTATGGGCCTTCTTCATCGAGCGACCCGTGTACTGATTTGGCCCGCCAAGTGCCATGGATACAAACTTGACCTGGTGCTGCATCTGCTTGTCCATGTCCGTATTCGAAAAATACCCCTTGAGTTCCGAGTCGTTCAAAACTCGCTTGTAGAACTCCTTGACCACTGCTTCTACCGCTGGCTTGCCACCAAGTTTATCAAATAGCGTTGCTACAGCTTGCGTCATTTCAGTCTCCCTAATCTCGTAACTTGAATTGCTACAGAATGTTTGGCCAGCCTGTCTCGTTCACGAATCACAGCTTGTGACCTACCCAGATTGGCCAATTTTTCGACCGCCAACACGGCGATCGCCTTTTGGTCTGGCGTCACCAAAAAGTTACGATATCGAATGGCCAGATGTGGCGAGGAGAATTCAATGGAAACTTATCATGACCATCATCTGCATACCGGAGCACCCTCTTCGCATCCGGACTTTGACGACGCCGGTGAAACGAGCAATCGAATCACTTAAGGAATCCACAACGACGCCTCTTTTTCGGACAGCAGCACAACTCGGAATCTCATCCAAGATCACAAATGGGGCATTCCGACCCACTGACGAACACCAGCAATCGAGCTATAATTCCAAGCAATATGACCAATCGAAATGGCAAACGAACAAACCATCGGAATCAGAACGACCCGATAAAAATCGCGATCGGCGCTTCCCCGATAACATTGGCCCAATTGGACGATTTGCTGGGCAGACCACTGAAGATCGATATACCCGACGACGCGTGGAATCGTGTGGAGCGTAGCAGCGAGATTGTCGAACGACTCGCCCAATCATCGAAGCCTGCGTACGGCATTAACACGGGATTCGGGTTGCTCTGCAAGGAGAGGATTCCACCAGATCAGGTACGCGAGCTTCAGGTGAATCTGGTTGTGTCACATGCTGTCGGAACGGGGGCACTTGCTCCCCCAGAGGTCGTCCGCTGGATGATGCTCTTCAAGATGCACGCCCTCTCGCATGGGTTAAGTGGCATATCCCGAGACACGCTCCAATGTCTCGGCTCACTGCTCGATGCGGACATTCTGCCTGACATCCCAACAAAAGGCTCTCTCGGTGCCAGCGGCGATTTGGCCCCACTTGCTCACATGGTTCTTCCAATGATTGGCCTTGGACGCGTGCGACTGCGTGGTGAAAGTCTGTCAGCAAAAGAGGCACTAAAGCGATGTGGCGTCACACCCGCAGCACTTGGGCCAAAGGAAGGGCTTGCACTAATCAACGGGACGCAGTTCATGTGCGCTTATGCAGCGGTAATTCTTACGCGTGCGAAGCGGATTGCGAAACATGCGGACATCGTCGCGGCCTTATCTTTGGATGCACTCAAAGGGAGCGACAAGCCTTTCGACAATCGCCTTCACCTCGCCCGCCCTCATCCCGGCGCTATCGAAACGGCAGAGAACGTACGCAGCCTGCTTGTTGGATCGGATATATTAGCCACTCATGCCAACTGCGAGCGTGTGCAGGACCCCTATTCACTGCGATGTATTCCTCAGGTTCATGGCGCATCGCGCGACGCCATGCGTCACGCCGAGGACGTTGTCGAACGCGAAGTAAACTCTGTGACCGACAATCCCCTCGTATTTGACAACGACGAAGTGGTTAGCGGCGGATTGTTTCACGGCCAACCGCTAGCCATCGTTCTTGATTACCTTGCGATCGCATTGAGCGAATTCGCCTCCATCAGTGAGAGACGCACCTATCTACTGCTCAGCGGCGTGGAAGAGCTTCCTGTTTTCTTATTGAAAGACACGGGCCTGAACAGTGGCTTTATGATGACACAATACACAGCTGCAGCCCTCGTTAGCGAGAACAAAGGACTTTGCACACCTGCATCCGTAGATTCAATTCCATCATCAAACGGGCAGGAAGACCATGTAAGCATGGGCGCGCGGGCAGCTGTAAAGTGTTTGCAGATTCTCGATAACGTAGAGACCGTTCTGGCTATCGAGATGCTGTGCGCCGCTCAAGCGATGGACCTTCGCGCACCGCTGAAATCCAGCACAGGGCTGCAAGCTGCACATCGTACAATCCGTCAGGATATCGACGTGGCGACGATCGATCGCGAATTCGGAAAAGACATCGCCAAGTCACTCGAACTCCTTCGATCGCAACGCATGCTAAGGGCGGTGGAAGGTGTGCTAGGGTCTTTGCATTAAAAGCGTTATCACAACGAGCGACCATCGTGTCGCGAACAGACACGAGATGAATCGGGCATATCAAAATAATGCTGGCTGGAGCGTGTTCTAGCTAGATTGCAGAATACCGGGCCAAAACTTCCTGGATGGATTTCACCAAGCCACTTCGAGGCGTGCTGAACTGTGCGGGCTGTTCTTCAAGCCATTTCTTTCGATCCGATCCGATTTCCTGAGAGAGCTCGACGCCCAAACGAAGGTCCTTGATAGAAACTTCGCCAGATTGCAGTTCGTCCTCCCCCATCACAATAGCAACGGTTTTGCCACTGTCACTCGCGTACTTGAACTGCTTGCCTATCCCCTGTTTGCCGACGTACAGTTCCGTGTTAATGCCAGCCGATCGCAACTCTTGCGCCATACGCTGGTATTCAGCGGTCAGGTTTTTATCGAGGCGCGTCACAAGTGCCGGTGCAATCGCCGAATCAACTTGTGTCTTGCCTATCGCTTGCAGTGCAGCGAGCAGGCGATCCACACCAATCGACGCCCCGGTCGCCGCCATCTGTTGGCCCGTAAATCGCTGCACGAGATTGTCATACCGTCCGCCGCCAAACACGCTGCCGAATTGCCGTGTTACACCCTTTTCGTCAACCACGTCAAAGGTGAGCACGCCCTCGAAAACCGGCCCGGTATAATAAGCCAACCCTCTGACTACTGTCGGGTCGATGACAACACGATCTTCATCATATCCTCCGCCTCGCAGTGCCTCGTCAATCTCTCGAAGCTCAGCAACCCCTTCCATGCCCACAGCAATTCCTTCAACAAGTTGCTGCAATGCATCGCAGGTTGCTGCGCGTGTCTTTTCTTGAATCGACAGATACCGGATCACAACGTCAATCTGCTTCGCGCCAAGCCCAACGCCCGACATAAAATCGCCGGACTCATCTTTTCTGCCGGGGCCAAGTAATTGCTCGACGCCTTCAATGCCCACCCGGTCCAACTTGTCTATCGAACGCAGAATGTGCAAACCAACCCGATCGGATAGCGCCTCCCCGTCGGCCACCTTCTCAAGCACGCCATTGAGCACCTTTCGGTCGTTGACTCGGACGACATAGTCCCCTCTCAGTATTCCAAGTGCCTCCAATGTGTCGCACATGACCATGCAACATTCTGCATCGGCGAGCATGGACGACGTCCCGACGGAATCAAAATCGAATTGGAAAAATTCGCGAAATCGACCAGGGCCCGGCTTTTCGACTCGGTAAACAGGGCCAACCTGGTAACGCCGATAGGGCATAGGGAGATCGCGGTTCATCGCGACAAAGCGAGACAACGGAGCCGTCAGGTCGTATCGAAGCGCAACCCATTCCTCATCCTCGTCTCGAAACGCGAAAATGCCGCCATCAGGCTGATCCGCCTCGGGCAGAAATTTGCCGAGCACATCGACATATTCAAGTGCCGGCGTCTCAAGCGGCGCAAACCCGTATCGCTCGTACACTTCACGAATGCGCGAAATCATCATATCCCGCGCGAGCACATCATCCGCGGAGATATCGCGAAACCCTTTTAGTCTGCGCGCTTTCGTTCGCTTTGATTTGACATTTTTGGCCACGGCGTTCGCTCCCAACATCGACAACGCAAGGCAGTCTAACTTGGCCGTGTCTCTTGTCCAGACTCCCTACATCCCGAAGCCTCAACCCGCGCAACCTTTCGAGATATCACTTATGATCGTCAATTGAAAGAGAATACGACTCGTGGCTCGCGACACACAGAGAAGACGTGTCGGTTGTCGAGCGTCATCGATCCAATTGTCCATCACCAAATGAAAAAGACGCACTTCCAATTCATCCTCCTCACAGCCTTCTGGCTGATCGTAGGAAGCGTTTATGTCTGGGGAGGTTGCCGTCAGCAAGAATCCGTCAACCTAAGTGCGACGTCCGGCGGACAATACCCCTATCTGATGAACGCCAAGGAAATGGCGGAGAAAGGGCCGTTAGAATTCTTCGGCGATCGAAATCGAATGCCCCTGTATCCGGCGTTGCTTGCGACCGTATATGTGGACGATTGGGACTCCTTCGTAAGCCGGGCTGGGTGGTTTGCCATCGCAACTTCGGTCATCGTTCTCGTAGCTTTGGGTGCGATTTCCTATCGTACGCTGCGTCCATGGGCCGCAACAGTCCTTACCCTCATCGCCGCAGTTTGTATTTTCATTTACAAAGCGTCGTTCGTCCAAGCGGAGTTGCTCTATTACGGCTTGTTCTTCGCAAGCTGGTTGGTCACGTGCCGATTAGTTGACAGGCCGACAGTTGGGTATGCAATGCTCGCTGGCGCGCTCATGGGGTCAACTTATTTAACGAAAGCCTCAGCACTCCTTCTGTTGATGGTCTATGTCGCAACTTCGGTTGGAGCAATTGTTTTCGATCTACTCAGGAAGAATCAAGAGACGAAGTCGAGCCAGTGCAACGAGGGCAAGAGGCAAATCGTCAAACCCTGGCAAGCGATCACATCCATTGGATTGACTATCGCAACGTTCCTGCTGGTCGTTTCACCTTACATCCTGGACAACAAGGAACGATTCGGGCAATACTTTTACAACGTCAACTCCGAGTTCTTCATGTGGTGCGACAATTGGCCCCAAGCGCAGCGGTTCGCACAGCAATTCCCTATCGATAAGCAGTATCCGTCGTCAAGTGAGTCGGTCCCAAGTTTGTCAACTTACATGCATACCCACTCCCTGTCGGATATCGTCCAGCGTCTTTTGTATGGCACCAAAGAACTCCTCAAGATGGCCACTCGTTCGCCAGCTGGCAAGTATATCGCGCTGACACTGGTATTTCTTGCCATCGGAATGCACGCTCGGCGAAACGGGCCGCTAATGCTTTGGCGTGAAAACCGGCGCCAAATCATCTATTTCGCTTGCATATTTGCAGCGTACTTCCTCGTATACGCATGGTTTGTTCCTATCGGCTTTGGCGACCGGTTCATCCTCTCGCTCGTTATGCCGATTTTGTTTGCCTCATTCTGGATAGTAGCAAGACGCCATTACCACAACGATTGGCAACCGACGATTAACACAACACCCCCCTTGCAGACAGCCCTTCTTTCGATCATGACGATCATGCTCTTGGCGGAAGGGAGCTACGTCGTTGCGCAAGATCGCTACATTCTCGACAAGACGTTCGTCTCATTCTACTTCAACGAAACGCGTGAGCTTCACCACAAGGCGAATTTGCGCGAAGCCAGGAAGGGCTATACTGGTGTCATCGAAATCGATCCGACATTTGCGCCAGCCCACGTCGGCTTGGGGGTGATCGCTTTGCAGGAAGGAAAGCCAAACAACGCGATCAAATCGTTTAGTGAAGCTGTCACAATCGACCCTAAGTCGGCAGAGGCGTTCAATGGCCTAGGGTCCGCCTATGTGGCGATTGGCCGGCATAATGATGCGATTCAGGCATTCCGCTCAGCTATCGAAATATCACCCGACTTTGCCATGGCATGGTTCAACCTCGGCGGGACCCATCACTCGCAAGGTGAATTGAATAATGCAAGAGAAGCGCGGGACCATCTTGAGAACCTTGACAAGAAACTGGCGTCTCAGCTTACGGAATTGATTGAACACTCACCTTGAGCAATTGTCGCGTAGAGGAAAACGAAGCATACACCGCAATTACCATCAATCCGACGACGCAGATTCTTCCAAAATAACTTCGGACGGCTCGTCGTCCGATTCGTCGGTCGAATCATCAACATTCGCCGGGTTCATCGTCTTCTCGTCTGCAAGCCCCAACGACGCTAGCAGGTTCACCTGCGATTGATTGTATCGAACAACCGCCTTGGCATGCTGCAACCTGGCTTTCGTGGCAGCGTCCTGAGCCTGCAATACATCAAGCGTTGTTAACGTACCCGCCTTGAGATTCGCTTTCACAAGCCGTAGCGCTTCGTCGGCAGCTGTAACCTGTCGTTTCGCCAAGCCGATAAGTTCTCGATTGGCGCGACTTGCTTGTGCCGCCATGATTACATCTGCACGAACTCGATCAAGATGCCGAATGGCCTCGATCCTGGCCTGCTCAGTTATCGCCTTCGCGGTTTTCGAGTCTCCGAACGTCGCCAAGCTCAGCCGCCAACCAACGCCTGCACTCGCTTTTTGTTGGTCACTGAATCCATAGGACTGGTCGTCTCGGCTGTCAGCACGTTTGGCTCCGCGAAAGATTCCTTCTCTAACAAGGCCATTCACGACTGGATTGGGACTGAATGACCCCGTCGATGACGTTGGATTCACAATCAGATTGCCAGGTACGCCCTCGGCTGGAACCACATTGTTAGCGTGGCCGGTGATGCCGCCGTATTGGTACGAGGCTTGGAACTGCGGGCCGAAGCCTCCCCACCACGTCGAACCTTCGTCCGCTGCAATCGCCTCTCGCAGTGCGCGGACGCGATGAAGGTCCGGACGAAACGTAACTGCGATCTTAAGGAGTTCACCAATAGCCAAGTCGTCGCGGACCAGATGCGTCGGCGGCAGCTCTTTCAAACTTGGTATGAGCGTTACCGTAGCATCCAAATGAAGCGACAGCGAAAGCCGAACCGAAGAATCGTAAAAATCCCGCATCGACGTTATGAGTTCTTGCTGCCGTTGCGCCAACCGTGCTTCCGCTCGGCGCTCGTCTGCGGGCACGCCCACCCCCGTACTGGTTCGAAGCTGTGTAATACGCAATAGCTCTCGTGCTTCCGCAACCCCTTGATCCGCAGCGGCTACTTTCGCTTGCGTCAATATAAGGTCATAAAACTGAACGACGGCATTTCGTAGCGATTCCAGAACGGCAGCCTTTTCATCACTTGTTGACGCACCGAGTCTCTTCTTGGCTGCAATGAGATCGTAATACACTCTCGCCGGATTAACGACCCATTGCACCGCAATAGAAGGCTGAAATGTATTGAATCCAACGCCCACCAAGTTGCCCTCGGTCGCCCGGACAGTACCCTCCACATGTTCAAACAGCGCTGTCGGAACGATAGCGGGGAACACCGCACCAACTGTGCTTTCATACCGACCTTGGGACGCCTCAACGGATTGCCTCGCGCGCTTGATGTCCAGGTTTTGTGCAACTGCGACCTGTACAACGCTCGCAAGATCAATGGGCAACAACTCAGTGTACATTGGCTTGACCACAGATGGATCAAGGCGCAGCGACTGATCCATTGAATGACCAGCAACGGGGGTAATATCCAGCCTTTGAATCGGTTCCGGCTTGTGCGAAGCACACCCACCGCCTGCAATCACGAGTGCCACAAAACCGACACACAACAAGGGGTGCTCGACAGCGCGGCTTCGCCTACCCGAGCCAGCCATCTTTAGAATAGTTGCGAATCCTGGCATGTCTTCCTCACGTCTAGGAGTTGGAATGGCTGGAAGTAACCGGCATCCCTGCGGTCAATGCCCCGCTTGAAGCCGTGATAACAAGGTCAGCCTCGCTTACACCATCGAGCACTTCCACCCAAATACCATCATCATACCCGATATGAATCGGCTTCACCTCGGCCTTGCCGTTGGCGGAAACAAACACGAACTTCTCATCGCCCGACCCTTGCAAAGCCTTGGACGGAATCATGAGCGCTTGCGACTTGGTTTCAAGCGACACGGCCGCCCGGGCATACATTCCAGGAGCCAATCGACCATCGCGATTATCCAGATCGACTTCCGCACGCATGGTGCGGGTACTCGGCCTGAGCGCCCGCGCAGTGCGAACAATTTGGGAAGCCAGCACTTTGTCACCCATTGCATTGACCTCTAACTGAACCGCGGTCCCGACACGGACATAAGGTATATCGATCTCTGGGATGTCCAGAACAGCACGCAGACGATCCACTTTGGCAATTTGCAGAAGTGACGTCGCCATCCCCTCGGAAGCAGAGCGAACAAACGCACCACGATCCACACCGCGGTGCGTAATGACGCCATCAAACGGCGCTTTGATCGAAGCATATTCCATCAAGGTTTGGAGCTTTGCGAGCTTCGCCTGCGCGACCATCTGATCCGCGTCGGCTACCTGCACATCAGCCAGCACAGCTTGCTGTTCAGCTTCGGCTCCGGCAATTTCCGCACGTCCAATCTGTGCTTGCGCTTCGGCGATCGCGTGGGCAATTTTCGCTTCATCCAGTTTTTGCTCCGGGATGGCGTTGCCCGACCGGAGTTCCTGCTGACGAGCAAGGTTAATCCTCTCAAGGTCCAGTTCTGCGTCGTGTCTCTTACCTTGCGCTTTAGCGATGTCCACTTTTCGTCCGACCTGATTCGCCTTTTCCTTAAGTGCCGCCACGTTGGCCTTTTTCGCCTGCACAACTGCTTCCGCCTGTCTCAACTCATCCGTCATTTCCGGAACATCAATGCGCACCAGAACGTCGCCAGCCTTAACCTGGCTACCAATATCAACCTGAACCTCAGAAACATAGCCACTGGTCTTGGCAAACATGTCAACCTGTTCGTCGGCGACAATCGAAGCGGGGACACGAAGCTCGCGACTCATCGCTCGTCGAGTAGGATTTCTCACTTCAACGCTGGTTGCTTTGCCGCCACTGGTCTGGCTTGCATCCTGAGCAATCGCAATATTGGACGCGACCAGCCAAACCGCCAAGCTGACACCCGGCACAAAGGACCGAAACAATGATTTCTTGTGCAATTTTTTTTGCGCTAACATGTCGTCCATTCCATTCACACCCCGTTACTTTCTATTGCGACCGAATCGTTTTTCCGCATTTCAAAATGCTACACGCCACGAACACATACCCAAGTCTCTGATTAAGCCGACACCGATATCGGCTCTCGCTTGACCATTACATATAGGCACGGAATCACGAATATCGACAAAACCGTGGCGGCCAAAACACCGCCAATGATTGCCCGCGCGAGCGGTGCATTCGCTTCACCACCAGCAGCACCGATCGCCATCGGAACCAGCGCCAGCCATGTCGTGAGCGACGTCATGATGATCGGCCTGAGCCGAATCCACGTTGCTTCCCGAATCGCGTCACGCACCGAAACGCCGTCTCTGACGCGCTGATTTGCAAACTCAAGCAAGATAATACTGTATTCCACGACGATCCCGGTCATCATGATGATTCCCATAAAGGCTGGGATATTCAGGTTTGTGCCGGTTATTTTCAGTGCCAGAATCACGCCGACGAACCCGAGCGGGACGGTCATCAAAATAATCAACGGCACAGAAAACGACCGAAGTTGTGCGACCATAGCCAGGTACACCAGAATTCCCGCAATCAGCAACCCCTTGGCAAACTGGTCGAAAGCGCTCCGCATCGTCTCCGTTTCGCCCATGATTTTATAGGTAATCCCTTGGCCAACGTATTTGCCTTTTACTTCATATAGTGTGCCACGCTCCGTCATCTGCGCTTCCGGCTCTAGAACGCTCAATTGTTGAAGTTTTTCTTCGATTTCTGACGCCACCGATCCGGCATCATAACCGGTAGCCACATTAGCATAAACGTCTGTCACGCGCGTAATATTGCGGTGATTCACAACAGCTGGCCCCGTTGTTCGATAAAACTCCGCAACATTTCGAAGTGGGATAGGCAATCCGGTTCGCGCACCCGTGATAGGAACATTTCGCAAGGTTTCGAGCGAGGTAATATCTCGCTCCTTGTATTGCGCACCAATGAAGTAATGGTTTCCTTTCCTCGGATCAATCCAGAACGCCGGATTGAAACCAACACTGGAGTTGAGCGCGGTCACGATATTCTTAATGACATCATCCTGCGTCAATCCAAGTTGAGCGGCTTTGACTCGATCTACCTCTACGCCAATCTGCGGATATTCCATTCGCTGAGCGATCCGCACGTCTGTCGCGCCAGGCACGGACTCCGCCGCCTTCTTTATGTGCGACGCAATCTCTTGCGCCGTATCCAGCTTGAATCCCCGCAACTGGATTTGAATCGGCGAGGGCAGTCCGAAGTTGAGCGCAGCCGTCATCATGCCGCCTGAATCAAACGCAAAATCGACGACCGGAAATTCCTCATTCAATCGCCGACGCAACTCATCAACATACTCAAACGTATTGGGCATCCCACTCTTGCCCTTCGTCTGAATCAACACGAAAGCATCCATCGGCCCGTCGTTTGGCGTATAGGCTGCCGGCCAATCCATTAACACGCCGATGTTCGAGATAAGTATGCGCAAGTTCGAGTCGGGCAGTTTTTCGTCTTCGGGATCAGGGTCGGGCTTCCCGATGACATCCATGATGGTCTCTTCAATATCCGCTACGACTCGCTCCGTATTCTCAATCCGCGTGCCGGACGGCAGCCGAACGTAAATCGTAAACTGGCGTGAATCGACAGGAGGGAATAGCTCCTGCCCCATGGTAAGTGCCATAGCACCGGTCCCCGCGAGCAATACAAGCGACAGGAAGAGAACGACGAATCGCATCCCGATCACTCTCGCGAATAGATCCCCGAACCATGCGGGCACGTCACGACCTTGGTCGCCCTGCCCTTTCGCAACCGGGCGAAGCAACTTAGCCGCGAAGGCGGGAATGACAAACATCGCTATGAGATAACTCGCAACAACCGCCAGTGACACCGTAACGGCCAAAGGCTGGAACAAGAATTTGGGAATTCCCGTCAGAAACACAACGGGGAAGAAGACGACGATGAACGTAATGGTCGATACCAGAACGGGCAATGACACCTCGAGTGTGCCATCGAGTGCCGCCTGCATCGTCGGTTTTCCCATACGAACGTGGCGCACAATGTTATCCAACACAACGATGGACTGGTCTACGAGAATGCCAATAGCCAGCGCAAGGCCGCCCAGCGTCATGCTATTGAGCGTATCCCCCGTATAGAAAAGCCCAATGAGAGCCGCGAGGATCGATAACGGAATCGCGAGGAAAACGATGAACGTAAGGCGAAGATTGCGAAGGAACACCAGGACGACTAGGCCAGCCAAAACTGCTCCCAGCGCAGCCGAGACTTGAAGCCATTTCACTGACGCGCGTACCGTCGCAGACTGATCCATGACAACGCCAAGAACAAGGTCGTCGGCTTTCCCTTCTTCCTCCTGACGAAGCCTGGCGCCAATGCGCACCAACTTGGTCCGGATGGAATCGACAATGGCCAGTGTGTTCGCGCCAGGCTGGCGATAGATTGGAATATATGCCATTGCGGTGCCGTTGATACGTACCTTGTTGGTCTGTATCTGATTCGTATCTTTGATCTCACCAACGTCGCGCAGGAAAACGACCTTCTCGCCATCAACCTTGATCGGAATGTCGTTCATCTCAGCCACAGTTTCCGTCATGGCGTTGGAGACAATCTGGTAGTCAATGTCGCCGAACTTGGCATTACCGGTCGGAATAAAGACGCTTTGCTCACCCAGCGCATCGACAACATCCATGGGCGAAAGTCCACGAGCGCTCAGCGCCACCGGATCCACATATGCGTAAATCCTCTTCAATACACCGCCATAAACCGCTGGCGCAATCACGCCGCTGATGGATTGCAACTGGTTGCGCAAACCATAGTAGGCAACGTCGTACAATTCTTTTTCGCTCATCGTCGGACTGGAAACACTAACCAGACAGAGCGGGACCGATGCGGTCGGATCAAACGGCATGACCATCGGCGGGACCGTACCGGGAGGCAGGTAAAACATGTCCGACATGGCGTACGAAGTCACTTGTGACATAGCAGTGTCAAAGCTGATGTCTTCTCGGAAGAAATCCTTCACGACGCACACGCCAAGCATCGCCTTCGCTTCCTGATGCTCGATCCCCACGGACTGCCCCGTCCAACGCTCCAACCGACTCATAATGTCGCGTTCCATCACCTCGGGAGGCATGCCCGGATAAAAACAAACGATCTGCACTGCGGGGGTATTGAATTGGGGCAGAAGATCAGCCGGAATATCCACCATCGCTCGAACACCCACGACAATCGTCGCAAGCACCAACACAACCACGAGATAGGGATTACGAAGAGTTACTTCAATGGCTTTCATTTAGAATCGCTCAAAAGCAGGCAAATCAAATCTTCTTGGGGCTACACAGAAACCGCTGCACTAACACGAGCACCTTCCCGTGTGCCAAGATCATCAAACCGCCAGCGCGCGAGAGCGACGATAACAAAGACGCCACCCAAAATATGAGAGGAATTCCCCAAAAGGTACTCAGCGGACCCGCTGCTCCTCTCCTACTTCTTCTACGGAGGAAGGAATGGGCCTAGTCCCGGATTGGTTTAATTCTCACGGCCACCGAACAGATTAATGGGATTGTAGGTTCAGCGCGATTTTTTTGACAGGTCAGCCATTCGTCGCTGGAGCAAGAACGGGCTTATGTGACCAAACACGACCCCAACACCTTCCCCAAACGGAAATCGCAGGATCGTCCATCAAGAGCCAATCTAAGACCACACAAAAAAATGCAAACAACTTGCTTGACGAACTACTATACGCATAGTAGTATTCCGATAGACATAGTAAACAGGAGTTAACGCGATGGGCAGCAAGACCCCACATATTACCGGTGCTGAACTGAAAATCTTGAAAATCTTGTGGGATTCAGGCCCGGCCAACGTTCGGCAGGTAAAGGACACACTTGCGGAACAAAACGCGGAGCCGCCCGCCTACACAACCGTGATGACCATGATGAAACAGCTCGCGGAAAAGGGAGCCCTTGCAGTCGACCGATCTCGCCAGCCTTTTGTGTATACGCCCGCCGTGCGGAAAGACAAAATCCTTGCAGATCGGGTAGCGAAATTTCTACATTCGGTTTTCGACGGCAGAGCAGAAGAACT
>JAJDEA010000012.1 GCA_029260035.1 Phycisphaerae bacterium | reverse complement strand
GCTTCTTCCGCTAATTCCGACACGATCAGTGACTTCACGACGGGTGCCTCTGGCGATCAGTTCGACCTTGACGTTTCGTCTTTGGAGTCGGCTGGTGCATCGGACAACATTGCCGTTGATTTCGTTGAACTGCAAGACGGTTCGTCGGTTGTTGATACGGACACGGTTTTAATTCACGAATGTGTGACTGGCAGTGGCTGCACACCTGCAGCGAACGCGAATGTAATCGTTCTGACCGGTGCTACGACGGCAACAACGGCAGCGTTGGAAACAGCCCTTGAAGCTGCTGGTGGTACCGTGTTGACGATCGCCGCCGCTGGTGGCGATGCTGCGAATGCGTTCCCTGTTGTCTACAGCGATGGTAACGATGCCTTCCTGGCTATTTGCCATGCAGAAGCTGAGACGACCAACAACACGAGCTTTGACTCGACTGACCTGACGTGCTTGAATCTCGCGAAGATGTCCGGCAACACAGCGATTGCCTCAAGCGAGTTCAACGCAGCAAACTTCGACTTCATCCCGTAGGGTGCGTCCCGGACGCACCTAGGAAGGTCGAACAAAAGAAGTGCGCCTTAAGGATGCACCCTACAGAACTCACTAAGAAGGCGGCGACTCATTTTGGCGTATGGCCGATTCGACCTTCTCGATGAGTTTTTCGAGATCGCCGTCGCAATGTTTTTGGGCGAAGTGTTCAAGCGGAACGGGCGGTGGATTGTCTTTGCAGTTCTGGCACATGCCATGTGACACGAGCACGTCAAAAGCGTTTGGGTGCTCCGTAAGCAGTTCTCGTACAGTCGTATGGCCGTTGATGGTCAACATGATGCTGCAAACTCCGGTGAGGTATTAATGAGCTTGGATTATCGATATGGAATCGTTGATCGCAAGCGTTATCGTGACAAGAGGTTATCCCGCATTTCTCACGAGATAACAGTCGATTAGAGCAAGCTCTATTCTACAGTAGCGTTCGGATGCACTTTATACCCGTGTGGTAGCGCGATTCGCTGCTGCACTTGACTGTTCGTTGCTATGGAAAAAAGTGCGTCTTCAAAGCGCACCTCACATAATCGACAGAACTGGAGACGATGGGACTCGAACCCACGACCTTCGCATTGCGAACGCGACGCTCTCCCAAACTGAGCTACGTCCCCGCTGTCGTAATGTAAACAACCTACCACGACCTTATTTTCAGTCAAGATAGGTATCTGAGAGCGCGCCACTTCATCGGATCGGCTGGCGAATCATCGATGTCACCCCGATCGCAGGCAACCACAGCGATTCATTGGCTGCCGATGAAGTTGCCGTACTCTTTGCTTTTCATAAGGGACCCGAGAGATGCGGCGGAATCGACTTTGAGTCGGAGAAGCCAGCCTTCATCGTAGGCGTCGTCGTTGACGAGTTCCGGGTGATCCGCGAGGGCAGTATTTACTTCAACCACAGTTCCTGCAACCGCGGTAAAAAGCTCCGACGTCGCTTTGACCGATTCAATCTCACCAATGGCATCACCTACGCCAAACTCAGCGCCTTCATCGGGCAGTTCAACAAAAGTGATGTCTGTCAGCTCATCCGCAGCGTGCTGAGTCAAGCCGATTGTCACTACCTCCCCTTCAACAAGAAACCACTCGTGCGTTTCTGAATACCTTCGGTCTGCTGGAATTGTCATTGCGTCGCCTTGCTGTGCCATACTTAGTGCCTTGTCTAATTATTGTTACCAAATACTAATCCGCCAAACTACTTTGGCTTGGTGTAGAACGGCATCTTGACCACCCTTGCGCCAACCCGCTTGCCTGAGATTTCGACTTCAACAAACGTCCCTTCCTCTCGGCAGGAGACATCCACAAAGGCCATCGCGATACTCTTGCCAATCGTCGGGCTTAGCGTCCCGCTCGTAATCTCACCAACGTCGTTTGCCCCAACAAAAACTCTCTGATGTTGCCGGGCAATCCGCCGTCCGTCAAGTTCCAGGCCTGTCATTTGCTTCAAAAGCCCCTCTGCTTTCTTTTTACGCATGGCATCGGCGCCGAGGAACTCCTTATTCAGGTCCACGCACCAAGCCTGGCCAGCCGAGAGCGGATCAACATCCTCGCTCAGCTCATGCCCGTAGAGAGGCATAGCAGCTTCGATCCGCAGCGTATCCCGAGCACCAAGCCCCGCTGGCTTGATGATAGGATGGGGTTTCTTGGGATTTCCCAACAATCGAGGCAGCAGAAGCTTCACGATCCCAGCCGGGATCACCACCTCCACGCCATCTTCCCCAGTGTAGCCACATCGATAGACCGTGACTTTCATCCCCATGAATTCATAGGAAACATGGCGATACCGCTTCATCGAGGCCAAGTCCTGCCCCGTGATTTCCGCCGCGAGTTCCATCGTCTTCGGCCCTTGAACGGCCACCATAGCTGTGGAAGTTGTTTCATCCCGCAGGAGAACGTCTGTTCCTTCGCGATGTTGATCGAGCCAGCCAACGATTTTCTGTCGATTCGCCCCGTTGCAAACGACACCCCACCGATCTTCGAACCGCGACACAATTACGTCGTCGAGTATGCCTCCATCTTCCCGGCAGATGTGTGAGTAATAGGAACGTCCAACTTCCGCTTCCATCAGATTTCGTGTGCAAATCCTGTTCAAGAAGGACTCACAATCTTCCCCGGTTAGCACCAACCGGCCCATGTGCGACACGTCGAAGACACTGCAAGCGTTTCGCGTATGACGGTGTTCCTCGGTGATACCAGCGAAGGAAATCGGCAGCGACCAGCCTGAAAAATCCACCATGCGCCCGCCGAAATCAACGTGCGCGTCGTGAAGAGGTGTTTTCTGTAGAATCGTCGTATCCGTCACCGTTCCATTCCTTTCGCCCGGTTCCACTGAAGCCCATCACTGAGCGGCTTCTTGGGTATATCGGGAACAACACAATCCGCCGACGGAAACCCAACCGGCATGAGAAGAAAAGGCTTCTCATTTTGAGGCCTACCCAGGATTTCCCGGAGAAACTTCATTGGACTCGGCGTGTGCGTCAGCGTGGCCAAGCCAACCTCGTGGCACGCCATGATGAACATCCCCGCTGCGATACCAACCGATTCAGCTGGGTAGTAATTGTGAATTCGCTCTCCGTCGATGATTTCCCAGTCGATACGAAACAATACAACCAGCCAGGGGGCAACTTCGAGAAAAGGCTTGTGTGCATCGGTGCCGATAGGCTCGAGCGCATCGAGCCACGCTTGCGGAAACCTTCGCTCGTAGCAATCGCGTTCTTCTGCTTCTGCCGCGAGCCGAATCTCCCTCTTGATTCCAGGGTTATCAATTGCAGCAAATCGCCAAGGTTTTCGGTTCGCCCCGCTCGGTGCTGAATGGGCAATCGAAATCACTTTTTCAATCAACTCGGGCGAAACCGATTCATCGCTGAAATAACGACAACTCCGCCGAGCCGACATTTGCTGAGCCAATTCGTCGGCGCGACGAATCATGTCTGCTTCTTTGCGACGGCGAAACTCGTACGGTATCATTCGTGCAGGCAAAGTAACGGCCCCGGAACTCACTAAACTGATGATCGCACTCGACATGGAGACGCCCCGAACACTCACGTCCATGACTCAACAAGCGTTTGCTCTCTGCGCTAAGTGCATCGAATCATACCCAGCAATGCTCTCTATGTGTCATCGCTTGGGAAAACCCATTCGCTTCCGGCTGGTGAATAATCCACAAGTTCGCCGTCAGTAAAATACAGAGCGATTTCTGTCGCGGCGGATTCGGGCGAATCACTTCCATGCACAAGATTAAAGGATCGACTCGCACCGAAATCACCTCGGATGGTCCCCGGCACTGCCTCATAGCCAAACGTCTTGCCCATCAGCGTTCGCGCAATCTCGATACATCGATGGCCTTGCAACGCCACGACGACGACAGGACCGCTCGTTATGTAATCAATCAAACCCGGATAGAATGGCTTGCCCTTGTGCGGCGCGTAATGCTCTTCTGCCAACTCACGGGGAATCTGCATGAGCTTCAACCCCGAAACTGTCAAACCCTTGTCTTCAAAACGCTGAAGTATGCGACCAGCCAGACGCCTCTGTAGCGTATCAGGCTTGAAAATAATCAAAGTACGTTCCACGAATTAACCCTTCATTCTTAAAAGTGCTGTCTATAGCCACGAACAATCAAATGTAGCGACGAATTACGCAAAAGCGCGACACCGCTCTCCGAAGAACTAAACCAACAATTCCCGCCCACGGAGCGATTGCGTACTGTAAGTGCGCGGAATTCACCCGTCAATCGAGCCCTAACTCCTTGTGTGATTGAACATGGGCGTGTGCCATACGGACACAAAAAAGCCCCAGCTAAGCACTTGGCTCGCTGGGGCTTGTCAACTCAATGGATTATCGCGTCGCTTATTGGTTGCTTGCCTCATCTTCCGGCTCAGCGTCCGCGGCTGCCACAGTGGGATACAATTCGCCCGCGAGTTGAAATCGCATCAACAATAGAGCGGTATCAAGCTGGGGGTCGTTCTTAGGTCTCTCATTCTCGTCCGGCTGTTCCAAAAGAGGAAGCTTTTCTTTCTCGTCGTCCTTTTTGCCATCCGCAACTGCGGTTTCGTCCGCGCCACCCTTCTTGTCTTTCTCATCATCACCCACCTTGTCGGCTGACTTCTCATCATCCGAATCTTCCGAAGTCGCGTCATCATCTTTCTTCACGACCTTCGGTTTTGGTGGTCCAAGCCGATCCGCCTCGCGGCGCATCTTCCAAATGTTCCGTCGCTCCTTGAGGACCAATCTGGAAGGGACATCAGGCTCGACACCCCACGTCTCCGACGTAATCTCTCGATGCAGCGACCTACCGCTGGGCAAATAATATCGAGCGGTCGTCAGCTTCAACTTAGCCCGCGAACGTCCAAGCGGCATGAGATTTTGTACGCTAAACTTCCCAAACGTACGCGTGCCTACGACAACTCCATGCTTGTTGTCCTGAATGGCGCCTGCGACAATTTCCGAGGCGCTTGCGCTCGAATCGTCCGTCAGAACAATGAGCGGCAGGTCAGACCAAGGCCCTTTGCCGCTTGTTTCAAAACGCTGGTTCTCGCTACGATCGCGCCCGCGCGTACTGACGACGGCTTCGCTACGCCCCAGGAACAGCTCTGACATATGGAAAGCTGAATCGAGCAATCCGCCAGGGTTACCCCGAAGATCGAATACCAGGCCTCGCATATTTCCCGCTTCGAGTTCACTCAATACATTAGCAACGTCTTCCACGGTGTTGCGCTGAAAACCCGTAACGCGTACATACGCAATGCCGCTTTCTTCATCCAACCAATGCTGCCAGCGACCATCATGTTCGCGATCCCGCTTAAGCCCTTTGACGGACTGAATTTTGACAAGCTCGCGTCGGAGCTGAAATTCCAGATCATCTGCACCGCGACGAATGGTCAGCGTAACCTCAGTGTTTCTAGGCCCCGTGATCACGTCAACAACCTTATTGGTGGACAGACCTTTGATCGCCTTGCCATCGACATGCGTAATGATGTCACCTGCTTGAATGCCCGCCCGATACGCCGGGGCATCTTCGAGAGGCGTGACAACCTCAGTCTCATCGGTAACACGATTGCGAACGATCGAAATACCAACGCCTATGAAATTGCCTCTCGTATGCTTATCGAATTCATCACTGCTTGTAGGCCAAATGATCGTCGTGAAGTCATCGAGTGGCTCCAGGGCGCCACGCATGATTTCCGCGACCAACAACTCTTCCGGCAAATGGATCGAACTACGATTGATGTCACGAATGACCCGACGAAAATGACCTACCGTCTCACGGCGCGTGACGGTCGCAGCCCGGCGAACGCGATCCAAACGCGTTTGGACCCGTGCAACGAAGTCTCCTCTATCATCCTTATTCTTAAGCCCGTCGAATGCCTCTTGCGCGCTTTTTGAATCCGCCAATAAAAGCATGTGCTCCAACCCTGCCTCGGCGATTTTCTTGAAGTCCGGTGGCTCGACGTAATGGTACTCAATCAATTCAAGTGCCTTTTCCGCGTCATCCCACCTAACATTTTCGACATACTCTTCCCATTTGGTATCCTCGCCGAACATCGTGTCCAGTCGCCAATGAGTCAGTACATCGCGTTCGAGCTTTTCGTATCTCGGCTCGCGCTCGAACAATTCGCCAAGCCTTGAATAGCGAAGCCAAGCGTCTTTCCAGTTCTGCTCACGTCTCAGGTTCTCTGCATCCTCAAGGACATGATTGACAAGCTCCTGGACCCATCCGCTTTGCAACAGCTGATCGCGGTCCTCAGTACAGTCGCGAGCGTACAACACCCAGTCCATAGCGAGGTCAAATTCCTTGCGCTCAATTCGTGCTTTCGCATAGCCTACATACTTCTCAAAGTCAGCGCGGTCAGCTAATTTCCGAGCCTCCTGCTTTTCGCGGTATTCTTTTAGCCAACCAACCAACTTCCCGGATACGCGTCCTCGGTGCGGAAGCTTATCAAGTTGCTTGAACGCCTGGTCAAACTCGCCTTCCTTCGCTAGATCAATACCCCGACGCCAAACCGAATCCGGCGAAGAGACATGAGCTTGCCGAGAATCCGGCGACGCCAAGACCGTCATCGCCGGCACCAACAACAAACAGGCGGTGGACATTAGCGCGATCCAAACACTTACACGAGCGCGGTCATTGGCATTTTGCATAGCATCTCCTCAATGGACTTGAACAACAGATTTACGAACTACTCTAATATCGTGCGTCACAATTTCGAGACAAGGTCTCGGAAGAATCAAAATCGGGGCAGCTAAACCCACGAATGATCAAACGAAGTCGCGTATTCCAGACAATTACGGATCAGAGAACATGCTCTCGGACAATGCAACAGAATAGAGTTTGCTCTGGCCCGATATGCCGCGATCCACCTAATGGATCGCAAACACTTCCACTTACAGTATAAGACTCACCAAGGTTACGATCCAATACAGGCCATACCTCTGCAACAATACTTACAACTTGGGACGATTCCGGCCTCCCTCCAAAGCGTTTCGACCAAGTGTGGGCCTATGGTTAGCCCTCTCTCGGATAACATTGCCATTTGCGGCAATCCCCACGTTCCAGGAATGTTCTCGGACCATTCCACACCAAAAGTCCACCCTGAATCATCACAAGCAGCAAACGAGGCCTCACAAAGCATCCTCGATCGCTGTCACCGGAATCCAATTGCGATCCACGTTTGAAAGTACTCGCGGTCCCGTGTAGCCTGATTCAAGCCTCAGGCGATCGAAGATTAGGAGCTCCGCTCTACGGCAGTCGTGCCCGCGAAACGAGCACACATTCAAGTGACGACGGCCAAATTCAGCTATGAGCGATCATTCTTGCATCCGTGTCGTGGGAGCGCGACAGCATAACCTCAAGAACGTCCACGTTGATCTCCCACGCGGAGCAATGACGGTTATCACTGGGATGTCGGGATCGGGGAAAAGCTCGCTCGCGTTTGATACGCTCTACGCCGAAGGCCAACGGCGGTATGTCGAGTCGCTGTCCGCGTACGCTCGTCAATTTTTGGAACAGATGCCCAAGCCAAACGTCGAGCGCATTGTTGGGCTTTGCCCGACAATCGCCATTGAACAGCGATCATCCTCGCCAGGCCCTCGGTCAACCGTCGCAACGAGTACGGAGATTCACGATTTCCTTCGCGTCCTATTTGCTCGCGTCGGGGTGCCTCGATGCTGGCGTTGCGACAAGCCCATTGTTAGACAATCGACATCACAGATGGTCGAAACCGTTCTGACTGGTGCACTCGATCAACGGATTATGGTATTGGCTCCGCTCGTACTCGACCAACGCGGTGCCCACAAATCAATCCTCGAACGAATCACGAAAGAAGGATTTGTCCGTGCGCGCATAGACGGAGATGTACTCGCGATTGAGGATGTCGGAGAACTTAAGCCAACACGCAAACATACAATCGAAGTTGTGGTGGATCGGCTCAAGATCAGCCCCGGAATCAGGCAACGGTTAGCAGATAGTATCGAATTGGCTACTCGACTGGCTGGCGGTCGAATCATTATAGCACTTGAAAACGATGGGGTATGGACGGACGAACGTTTCAGCGCGTCTCTCGGCTGTCCCGATCACATCGACGTAAGAATTGCAGAATTATCGCCGCAACTATTCAGCTTTAACGGCCCAACTGGCGCGTGTCCATCATGCCACGGATTAGGCACAACCATGCAGTTCGACACGGAACTCGTCGTGCCCGATCGAAAACGTTCGCTCAACGATGGTGCGATCGCACCGTGGCGCAACCAAGGGAAGAGGCTAAACGACCTATACGCTCGCACGATCAAGGAGTTTTGTTCGCAGTTCGGCGTCTTGCCAGATACGCCTGTTCGCAACATGGACAACAGTGAGTTCCGCATCCTATTGCACGGGACATCGCCCAAGGACGAAGCGCAATTTGGCTGTTCATTCGAAGGGGTGTTGCCAAATCTGTCTCGTCGCTGGGATTCGACCCAATCCGCCTCGGCGAAACAAAAACTCCATAGCTTCCTGGACGAATCACCTTGCGAGGCTTGTACCGGACAGCGTCTACGCACGGAAGCCCTCTGCGTTAAAATCGCCGACCGGAATATAGCCGACATTGCAAGCGCTACGATCCGGGAAGCACTCGAATTCTTCCAATCGCTCTCGTTTTCGGGCGAGTCGGCAGTGATCGCCGAGACAATCGTCAGCGACATTTGCAGTCGGCTTCACTTCTTGTGCGAAGCGGGTGTCGGCTATCTAACACTCGACAGAGCAAGTTCTACACTTTCGGGAGGAGAATGGCAGCGTATTCGGCTCGCTACGCAAATCGGCGCTGGACTATCAGGCGTCTGTTACGTTTTGGATGAGCCTACCATCGGCTTGCATCCGCGCGACAGTCGGCGACTCGTCAAAATACTCCGCAACCTGTCCGCACAGGGAAACACGGTCGTCGTTGTCGAGCATGACGAAGAAGTCATCTGCGGGGCGGATCATATGATCGACATTGGACCCGGCGCCGGCGAACAGGGTGGGCAAGTCGTTGCAGAAGGAGCCGTCACGGAAGTGCTCCGTAGCAGTAAATCTATGACAGCCCAATACCTGACCGGCGCGCGGCAAATCGAGATCCCTAACGAACGAAGAGAACCCGATTGGCGACAGTGCGTAGAAGTATGTGGCGCTTCAGCCAACAACCTCAAAGACGTTACCGTGCGATTCCCACTTGGCCGATTTGTTTGTGTTACAGGCGTGTCAGGTAGTGGCAAAAGCACTTTGGTCTCACATGTACTGGTGCGAGCACTCAAACGACAAATCCAAAAGACCGGCCCACGAGCTGGCGAGCACAAGAAAATCGTCGGCGCATCAAAAGTAGACCGAGTAATAGAAGTCGATCAATCGCCGATCGGAAGAACATCCCGGAGCAACCCGGCGACATACATCGGCGTCTTTGACCTGATACGAAAACTCTATGCGCAAACGCGCGAAGCCAAGATTCGCGGCTACGGACCAGCTCGATTCAGCTTCAATGTCAAAGGGGGACGGTGCGAGCTATGCGAGGGGCAAGGCGTTAAGAGAATCGCCATGCACTTCATGCCAGACGTGTTTGTTCGGTGCGTCGAATGCAACGGCAAGCGATTCAACCGCGAAACGCTCGACATCCGTTTTCGAGGAAAGAACATCGCTGATGTGCTGGCCATGCGAGTAAGCGAGGCGCTACAGTTCTTTGAAAATTTCGCGAACATTAGGCACCGGTTCCAGGTTCTGACGGACGTAGGCATGGGATACATAACGCTGGGACAATCAGCTAACACCTTGTCTGGAGGCGAGGCGCAGAGAATCAAACTGGCTGCGGAGCTTCATCGCTCTGGAGACGGACACACGCTCTATGTTCTGGATGAACCAACGACAGGCCTTCACTTTGCAGACATTCAAAACCTGCTTGAAGTCTTGAACAGATTGGCGGATCGAGGACAAACCATTCTATGTATCGAGCACAACATGGAAGTTATCAAAGTAGCGGATTGGGTTATCGATCTGGGGCCGGAAGGCGGCGAAAAAGGAGGGGAAGTCGTTGCCGAAGGTCCGCCGGAAATAATCGCAAAAGTAGCGCAAAGCCACACAGGCCGATTTCTGGCTAATCGCCTGAAGAACGGACCATTGATTCCTGCGGCGTCAAAGTAACAACCGAATCATCGGGTAACGCAAGCCTAAGAAAACGCACAAAGTCATCCACCTGCTGCATCCCTTCGGACTTCGCTACAAGCCTTTGATCCCATGTGACCACGGCAAAAGTCGGCGTCCCCAGAACCCCGAAACGATTGGCCAACTCACGCTCTTTGTCGGCGTCAACACGAATCGGAACAAACGACTTGAGTTCGTTCTTCACTTTCTCCGCAACCAGAATCTCACGATCCATATACACGCAAGGTCCACAGCCTTCCATATAGAAATTCAGGATCAGATGTTTTCCGGACGATTTCGCGTCGGCAAGCCCAGCGTCGAAATCCGTTCCCCAACCCTCTGGCGGCGTAGCAGGCCGGGAAGCTACGAAATAGAGTGCCAGGAAACAGAATACGAGCAAAACCGTACGCCAAGGCGAGCTTTTCATTCTCGTTGATCCAGACTGACCCTTACCCATAGCAGGACACTTTCAACTTCTTAACTCTATCGGCACACAGACTATTCCCTGTCACAAAGGAAACCGGGAACGAAGGGGCGAAACCGTCGAACAAACGCGAGCGCACCGCGAAATCGTAAATGGCTCTTTCAGACGAGACGTGAGCGATATCCGAATTACGACTTGGCTGCCCCACTGCCAGCGGGCACGCCATCTTCGTCAACTATGACAGTCTTAACGTCTCCGCCCTTTGTCAACCGAAGTTGAATGACTTGGTGAGTATGAGAACAGGTCATGTGAATTGTTGTTTCAGGCATATCGAACGAATGCGAACCGCTGCAAGCCGGACAATCAAACCGTACCAACATCCTCAGCTCTCCGAGAGGGATAAACCAGTGTTGATTGAGACCGCTACGCTTGCAGGCCTCATCAATCAACCCCTCTATATCATACGACCTTTCTCTGCACAACTATCTCCAATACTCGAACTGCGGATTCAGCTTTCTTGGAAGACCGCTCTCGACTGGTGTGCGATACCCGGTCGCATGTAGCCGGATCGCTGTTAGAAACCAGGAAACCCGGCAGGAGTTTCTCTCGATCTATTTCGCTCGCGCCCTGCGGCACAAGTCGGCTAGCGCGTCGATGCCGGACTTCAACGCCTCAACATCCGAATTCGCTTTGGCGCCAGTCTCAATGTGCAAAGCAGCATCCGTAATGGACGGAAACCCATACCCACCAGCTGCACCCTTCAGTTGATGAGCCAGCGTTGCCAGCGCCGAAACATCCTCAGCAGCAATCGCCTGCTCCATGGCTTGAATTCGAGCGGGAAATTCGCTTACAAAAAGCTCGACAAGTTCAAGCATGTCCGGATCGTCGGACAACTCGCTGATTAGCGCGTCATGGTGGTTCAAGGTATCAGACATCTGGGCCTCTCACGAAATGTACTTTCAATTCGATCCGGGCAGAACATAGTCACTCGGTGACCATCGAAATGCAGGATCAACGAACCCGACGTTGACTTCTCTAACCGTTATATCGGCATCTGTTCTCGTCGATTGTGGGTACAATCGGCAGTGGATATTCGGACCGTCATTAACATCGAGGATATTTGGTTTTCGCGCCCGACTGCGTGCGTTTTCGCAAAACAGGCTGAATACACCGTGACACCTGATTAATCGGTGTATTCATCGCCCAGGCCCGAAGTTCATACATACAGCAATGGCCTCTCGGACAAGCGATGTCGGACTTCTGTCGCTCCCTATTTGGGAAACTACGTAGCCCGCCACGCAGGGGAATACCCGCGATCGATATAGGGCACAAAGCAAATGCGACGAGTCCGCCCTATCTCGCCCGCTTCGCTACGAATTCTGCGATTCTTCTTGTCCCGTGGCATTTTTGGAAGGTCGAGCACACTCCGGACATATGCCTGAAGGACTTCCGCGCAGATCGTATCCACAAGACAAACAAAGCCCGAGACGCTTCCGGGTGTATCGAGTATTTATCATTCTGGCGAGCACCAAAGAAGGGTAGGCTCCAAAGAGTACCGCTAGGAACACAAACCCGCGCCACTGGAGAACTAATGTATGCTGCTGGATACTCCATCCTGGAGTTGCCGTGTTGGTTATTCCACCGTAGTAATCCCATAACCACCTATGAGACTCAACGCGATATGGAATAAGATTTGAGCGAATCTGTTTACTATAATAAGCGTGAACGAGTGACCAACCCCAGGAAATCACTACACGATTCGTTTCCGAGGGCGGAGACTTCTTAAAGTGGCTATACCATGTTGCATGTCGCATTTCCCCTCCTTTTGTGTAGATGCTGAGTGAAACAGCAACCACGCACGCAAAAATCATGTGAAGAATAATTATCTGCTTCGCCACAATCAGGGTCCTTACGAGGCGTCGCGCGAAGGCAACCTAATCTCTCCTGCCAAAGACAATATATGCGTAATAAAGCATGGTCATAACCGCGGTGATGGTCGCAGCTACGTACGTCATCGCGGCGGCATTCAACACTTTGCCCACGACGACGTCTTCCTCTGTCGTAACCATGTTGTTGGCCAGAAGGATTTCTCTGGCCCTGCTTGAAGCGTTGAACTCGACAGGCAGATTGATGAGTTGAAACAAGACCACAACGCCGAACAGAGCAAGCCCCGCGATAGCCAAAGGCTGCATCGCCATGATCATTCCAATGATGACGAGAATGAATGACAAGCTGCTGCCCACCGACGCCATCGGCACAAGGCCGTTGCGAAGCGTAAGCGGGCCATAAGATGTTGCATCCTGAATCGCATGCCCCACCTCGTGGGCGGCAATGCCCAGAGAGGCGAGCGAACGTCCCTGGTAAACATCTGGGCTGAGTCGAAGAACTTTCTTGCGCGGATCGTAATGATCGCCGAGAAAAGACTTCACCGGCTCGATCGTCACGTTCGTGATACCGTGATAATCGAGAATTTTTTGAGCAGTCTGCGCGCCGCTAAGTCCGCTGCGCGCCTGGTATTTGCTACCATAGCGGTATGCAGATTTCACGCGCGACTGGGCCCAAAGAGCCAGAAGCATGGCAGGTCCGACGAAAATGAAATACATCGGGTCGATAATAAAAGCCAAAACGTCCATGAGAAGAATCTCCGTTTAGTTGTTACCTGGCCAACGTTCGCCCTCGCTCAAGGCCGGGCAAACTGGGCCACTGTAAGTTCAAAGGGCATCTGCGAATTCAACTAGAGCAAGCTCTATTCTACTGTGGCGTCCGGATGCACTTTCTACTCGCGAAATAGAGAGTTTCGCCGCGACACTTGACCGTTCGCTGCTATAGCCTCGCCAGCGTTATTATCGATTATCTACGCCCGCCGCCCAGTAGACGATCGCGTTTTCTTTGTAATCGGTTGTCCGGGCACCCTGTGATAAACTTTCAGCAAATCGCTCATTCAGCCTTCTGAGTACTCAACTCCCATCGTCTTGCGTCGCAGCGTTTTTCGGGTACGGTCGTATTTGCGGTCCCTTACTGGAGGCAGGATATGCAATTCTCGACAATTGAAACGGCTTGGGGGACGTTTGGCTATGTGGCTTGCGCGCAGAAACTCGTCTCAACCTACTTGCCAGCATCAAGAAAGGCGATCCGAATAGCAATCGCGCATGATTATCCCGATGCGGTCGAGCGGGCTGGTCTTCTGCCAGATTTTCGCCGAGAGGTGCAAGCGTACTATCGGGGAAAGCCAACGGACTTTGGCGTTGCTATTGATCTCGCAGGCTTGCCCGCTTTTCGACGAGGCGTACTCGAAGCGTGTCGAAGAGTTCCGTTTGGGAAGAAAGCTTCGTATGCGGATTTGGGACGTGCAATGGGTAAACCGGGCGCCGCTCGGGCAGTCGGCGGAGCGATGGCACATAATCCAATCCCACTGGTGATTCCATGCCACCGGATCGTGCGCTCCGACGGCTCAATCGGTGGGTTCTCCTCTCCGGAAGGTATCAAACAAAAACAGCAGATGCTACTCCTGGAAAACGCGTTATTCGACGTGAAAGAAGATTCGCCGTCGCGCAGTCAACCACGACGCCTCGTTGGCTAGAGTTACGCATCGAAAAATTGCAAATTAATTGCAAGGCACGCAACATCAAAGAAATCGCTATTGATGGAATCAACCTCAAGTTCCTGTTTGCTCTTCGGAGGCCAATATGACTCAACTATCTCGACGTGATTTTCTGCAATCGGCGGCAACTGTAGCAGCTGTCGGATCGTTGGCGCCCGATCTTTACGGGCAAAGTGATGCCGGGCGTGAGAATCTTTCGGGACCGATTGTCATCTCCAGCGCGAATGGTCTGCCAGCGACGGAGAAGGCTGCAAGCATGATTCTCGAAGGGAAAGACACGCTCGATGCCGTTATCGCCGGCGTTAACATCGTCGAGGAAGACCCCAACGACATGTCCGTGGGTTATGGCGGATTGCCCAACGAGGACGGGGTTGTCGAACTCGATTCGTGTGTGATGCACGGACCCAGCTGTGGAGCGGGAGCCGTCGCCGCCCTTCAAAACATCAAGACACCATCTCGTATCGCTCAGCTTGTAATGCAACGAACTGACCATGTCATGATCGTCGGAGAGGGCGCACTCCGTTTCGCTCGCGCGCATGGGTTTGAAGAGGTGAATCTTCTTACGGACAAGGCTCGCCGCGTTTGGCTAAAATGGAAAGAAACACACTCCAATCGCGACGACTGGATCGCACCGCCCGACAAACCCAAGCCAAATGCCCATTCCCGTGCCGATAAGGAGACACTGGATTTCACCTACGGTACGATCAACTGCTGCGCGCTTAGCCCAAATGGAGACCTTAGCGGAGTAACGACAACGAGTGGCCTGAGTTACAAGATTCCCGGGCGAGTAGGAGATTCGCCGATCATTGGCGCGGGCCTTTACGTCGATAACACGGTCGGGGCAGCTGGCAGCACGGGCCGGGGTGAAGCGGTGATTAAAATATGCGGTGCACACACGGTCATGGAAGCCATGAGGCATGGCAAGTCACCCGTTGACGCCTGTCTGCACGCACTCAAGAGAATTGTGGATACAACGACGGAAACTCGGCTTCTCAAGGAAAATGGTCGCCCCCGTTTCGATGTAAAGTTCTACGCCGTAAGCAAAGATGGGAGTTTCGGGGCGGCATCGATTTGGTCCGGTGCCAAATTTTCCGTGTACGCGGGCGGGAAAAATCGCCACGAAAAATGCGCCTACTTGTTTGAAAGGCCAAGCTGATTGAGCACAGGTCAGGCCAGCATAATCCAGACTTTCTTATAGATCACATCGAGTATGCGGAGTCTGCCAAACGAGAACTCACGACGCCGCCAATAAGGTCATACGAACATTTACCCAACAAACTAACTCTACAGGTGAATCAGGATACAGGATGAAGGTCAGTCGTTTGGGCCAACCCGATATAGTCCAATGGCATCATGTTCGATTCCACTCTGTCTCGTATTTGCAGCAACAATAAAGGCGTTTGATTGGCGACTCTGCGCCCTGACCTCGAACAGTTGCACGGAAAGAGTCCTTTGTATTAGGCGTAGTCAGCAACCGTTTCGACGCGGATAGTTGGCCGCATCCAGGATTTGCCGCATAATGGGTCTCGTTCGGCTGCGTGGTCAAAGTAGAGACGGATATGGCGTTGGAATCAGGCACAAGGCTCGGTCCCTACGAAATTCTCTCGCCCCTCGGTGCGGGCGGCATGGGCGAGGTCTATCTGGCCACTGATTCCAAGCTGGATCGAAGAGTCGCGATCAAGGTTCTTCCAGAGTCGATGATGCGAGACAACGAGCGGGTCGCTCGTTTTGAGCGGGAGGCCAAGCTTCTCGCATCCCTGAACCACCCCAACATCGCCGCGATTCACGGGTTCGACAATTCCGATGGTACTCGATTCCTTGTCATGGAATACGTTGAGGGTCAGACGCTCGGTGACCATCTGAAAAACGCTCCCGTTGCTGTCGAGGATACGCTCGATATTGCCAAACAGATTGCGGAAGCACTTGAAGCCGCCCACGATCAAGGTGTAATCCATCGAGACCTCAAACCTTCCAACGTATTGCTTCGAGAGGATGGCACTGTCAAAGTCCTCGACTTCGGGCTAGCGAAAGCGATGACCGACGAGCCATCCGGTGGCGCGGCGGCGAACTCGCCGACGATCACTGCCAACTACACGCGCCCCGGTGTCGTACTTGGCACCGCGGCCTACATGAGTCCCGAACAAGCTCGAGGTCGTGCGCTCGACAAGCGGACGGACATTTGGTCATTCGGGATCTTGTTGTTTGAATGCCTGACCGGGCATCGGTTGTTTCAGGGGGAAACAGCCAACGATTCCATGGGCGCTATCATGCACAAAGATCCAGAGTGGTCTTTATTACCCTCTTCTACTCCGCCAACGATCCAACTACTTCTTCGTCGCTGCTTGACCAAGGATCGAAAACGTCGCCTTCAAGCAATCGGTGATGCACGCGTTGAGTTGGAGGCCGCAATTGTCGATCCGTCAAGCACATCGTTGGGGCTGGCACAGTTGGCTGTAGACGCGAACGGCGGTCGCAGGTTCGGATGGTCCATTGCGGTCGCCCTATCCGTTTTGGTCACAGCAGCTGCGACATATATGGTGACAAGTGGGATGTCGGGGCCAGCGCCCAAGCCGGTCAGTTTAGTGATCCCATCGAGGACGTCACAATACGAAGCGGCCTCCAGAGCTGTCATTTCGCCAGATGGAAAAAAACTCGTATTCACTGCGACCAGCAGCCTGGACAATGTGAGGCAGTTGTGGATACGTCCACTGGACGAATTTGAAAGTACCCCGCTTGATGGAACGAGCGGAACAAGCGGCTACTGTTGGTCCGACGACAGCCAATCCATCGGTTTTAACTCAGACGGGAAGCTGTGGTCAATAGATGCAAATGGCGGCGGAAAGCAGCTCCTTGCGGCTACGGCAGTCGTACACGGAGCGAGCTGGCACGGTGACGTTATTCTTTTTTCCATGGGTGAGGAGGGAGGACTGTTCCGCATCCCGGCATCTGGTGGCACGCCTGTCGCGGTGACGAGTTTGGACTCCAGTCAGTTTGAAGTCTTCCACGCCTACCCACACTTTCTCCCCGACGGAAATCACTTTCTTTATCTTGCCGTCACATTCGACCCTGCGCAGGAGGCTCGATCGCGCAGCCTGTATGTCGGATCGCTAGATTCCGATGAAAGGACTCTCGTCGGTGAATTGACATCCGGAGCGTGGTACACAAACGAAGGATACCTCGTCTATGTGGATGACGGGACGATCAAAGCAGTCCCGTTCGACCAGCAGTCTCTCAAGATTACAGGACAGTCCACGATCGTTACGGATGGAGCGCGATATTTCAAACCAACCGGCAGTGCCGGATTAAGTGTGTCACGCGACGGTTCGATCGTATTTGCGCCAGTGGCTGTTGGTGATCAATTAGTGTGGTTCGACGAGAAAGGAACCATGCAGTCGAGCGTTGGAGACCGTAGCGGCAAATTTGATTTTCGCATTTCTCCCAGTGGATCGTTGGTTGCCGTTAGCTTGATGGATCCGCGAACAGGCATGTCGGACATCTGGATCAACGGGTTGAATAGAGATACTGCGACTCGATTAACATTCGACGCCCGATGGGAAGGTATTGGGGTATGGTCACCGGATGGATCAACGATCTACTTCGCATGGGATCGTTCGGGTCCGCCGGATATTTTCTCGTTGCCCTCACAGGGAGGATCCGTCCCCAAGGAGATTTACAAGGCGTCAGGTGATTGGTTTCCAAGTGACGTTTCCTCCGATGGTCGATTCTTGCTCATCCATGGTTCGGGTAGTACTGGAACGCGTAGAGAAATGTGGATCGTCCCGTTGAATGGTGAAGGTGATCCGTACTCCATTGTCGCAACGCGTGCAAACAAACGCGGCGGGCGTTTCTCGCCCGATGAGAAGTGGATTGCCTATACGAGTGATGCGTCCGGTGAGTGGCAAATCTATGTGGAGACGTTCCCCGGGCCAGGCAAGAGAATACAGGTTTCCCTTCGCGGCGGTTTCAATCCCGTTTGGGCGCCTGATGGAAACTCACTTTTCTTTCAGAACGGTGCGACACTGGCAGGCTCGGACGGAATCATGGTTGTTGACCTGGTGACACCGGAAGACTTTGACAACCCGAACCCACGATTGTTGTTTGACACAAAGGCTAGCTTCTCGGGATTCGATATCGCGCCGGACGGAAAACGGTTCTTGCTGAAACTTGTGCCGGAAGATACACCCCCCAGTCATGTGATCTTGAATTGGGACGCCGAATCCAAGGATTAAGAATGACCCTCGCCGCCGGTACGAAGCTCGGTCCCTACGAGATTCTCTCGCCCCTTGGGGTGGACGGCATGGGCGAGGTCTAGGAGGCAAGGTCACTGTAGCGTCGGGATCGCTGCCTTTCGGTTCTTGTTCACCGTTCCAATTTCGTATAGCATGCAACCGCTAGGCAGAAACGGCTCCCGCCGCCTTGGCGAGTTGCAGTGCAGTTCGACCAATAAGATCGACGAGGAGTAGCCAAAAACCGCATTTGCGGGTGTAGCTCAGTGGTAGAGCGTCACGTTGCCAACGTGAATGTCGTGGGTTCGAATCCCATCACCCGCTTTCGTTTCACGCCTCTTGCCACGACGCGCACTACGTTTCCTCCCTCTCCATCCGTGATTCAAACCTGAAAAAACCGGAACCTGTTCCGAAATCAGGCTGGCAGGTCAGGCGCGTGATGCCCAACTCTGGAAACTCACGTGCTGCAAAACAAATAACTCGCAGTGCATCGGTCTCCGCAATCTATCTTGGATCGACGCTTCTCGCCGAAACAGGATCATTTCTCGGTCGGCTGGAACACGCTGTCTCCTTGCAGGACGATCTCGCCAGTAGGAAGGAATATTACATCCTCGGCTGCGTTCGGATTCGCAAGTTTTTGGGATCAGCCGTTCAAATCGAATCGATCAAGGTTCATCACCTTGGTCCAGACTGCCACGAAGTCATTGATGAAATCCTGCTGTGCGTCGGCACTAGCATAAACTTCCGCGATGGCTCTAAGTTGCGAGTTCGAACCAAAAACCAGATCGACGGAAGTGGCTCTCCATTTGACCTGACCCGTTTTGCGGTCCCGCCCTTCGAAGAAAAGCTCGCACTTGGCGGACTTCTGCCATTCCGTGCTCATGTCCAGCAGGTTAACAAAGAAGTCATTGGTCAAGGTCCCAGGTTGCTTCGTTAAGACACCGAGTTTGGGGTCTCCAACGTTTGTATCCAAAACCCGCATGCCGCCAACGAGAACGGTCATCTCAGGAGCAGTAAGCGTTAGCAGGTGTGCTCGATCGATCAGCAATTCTTCCGCCGGTCTGTCGAGCTCATGGCCAATGAAATTGCGGAAACCGTCCGCGGTCGGCTCAAGCACGGCGAATGAGTCCACGTCGGTCATGCTTTGTGACGCATCGGTACGCCCCGGCGCGAAGGGAACTTGGACATTATGCCCGGTCTGTTTCGCTGCTTTTTCGACGGCTGCACACCCACCGAGCACAATCAGGTCAGCGAGAGAGACTTTCTTTCCACCCGCTTGCGCAGCGTTGAAATCCTTTTGGATTGCCTCAAGTGTCGTCAAGACCTTTGCAAGTTGCCCCGGTTGATTGACTTCCCAATCCTTCTGTGGTGCAAGGCGAATCCGTGCCCCATTCGCTCCACCACGGTTGTCCGAGCCACGGAATGTGGACGCCGATGCCCAGGCGGTTGAGACCAGTTGCGAAACAGATAGCTCTGAAGCGAGGATTTCGGCTTTCAGTTTAGCGACGTCCCCGTCGTCGATCAGATCGTGATCAACATCCGGAACAGGATCTTGCCACAGCTGTGGCTCTGGAACCAATGGACCAAGGCACCGTGAAACGGGCCCCATGTCGCGGTGAGTCAGTTTATACCACGCCTTGGCAAAGGCATCTTCAAACTCTTTCGGATTCTCGAAGAATCGTTTGGAAATCTTCCCGTAGATCGGATCCATCTTTAGTGCCAAGTCCGTCGTGAACATAATCGGTGCATGGCCCTTCGACGGATCGTGAGCGTCCGGCACGGTTCCCTGACCCGCTCCGTCTTTGGGTATCCACTGTTGGGCACCTGCCGGACTTCTTACCAACTCCCATTCGTAGGCGAATAGATTAGAGAAGTACATGTGCGACCACCTTGCCGGGTTGCTGGTCCACGCCCCTTCCAAGCCGCTGGTAATGGTGTCCTCCGCATTGCCCTTTCCATAAGTGCTTGTCCAGCCAAACCCTTGCTCCTCAATGCTGGCACCTTCAGGTTCTGGGCCGACGTTTCCTTTTGGAGTGGCAGCACCATGAGCCTTTCCGAACGTGTGTCCGCCCGCAATGAGCGCGACGGTCTCCTCGTCATTCATTGCCATGCGGCCGAACGTCTCCCGAATGTCTTTGGCTGCAGCGAGTGGATCAGGTTTGCCGTTAGGCCCTTCCGGGTTCACATAGATCAAGCCCATCTGAACGGCGGCGAGAGGCTTCTCGAGTTCCCTGTCATCGGCGTATCGCTTGTCTCCCAACCATTTGCTCTCAGGCCCCCAGTAAATATCCCCCTGCGGCTCCCAAACATCTGCTCGACCTCCAGCGAACCCAAGAGTCTTGAACCCCATCGACTCGAGTGCGCAGTTACCTGCGAAGATCATCAGGTCGGCCCATGAAATTTTCTGACCATACTTCTGCTTGATCGGCCAAAGCAACCGACGCGCTTTGTCGAGGTTGGCGTTATCAGGCCAACTATTGAGGGGAGCGAACCGTTGTGTGCCGTAGGATGCGCCACCGCGACCGTCTGTGATGCGATATGTACCAGCGCTGTGCCAAGCCATCCGAATGAAGAGCGGTCCATAGTGCCCGTAGTCGGCTGGCCACCAATCTTGCGATGTTGTCATCAACTCCTCGATGTCTTTCTTCAAGGCATCCAGGTCGAGCTTCTTGAACTCTTCGGCGTAATTGAAACTGTCTCCCAGTGGATTGCTCTTCGCGGAATTCTGATGAAGTATCTGCAGGTTCAACTGATTCGGCCACCAATCCCGAATCGACATGGCCCCGGCAGCCGTGTGCCTGTTGGGTCCAGCTTGCTCGCCCATCACGGGACACTTGCTGCGTTCCGCATGTGCCCCGGGCGTGGAATGAGCCAATACCACGTCACCAACAAGCCCTACCCAAAGGCACATCGCCAAGGCGACACCCCAAGCTGGTTTAGTTCTACTGACAAGTCGCATCCTGCAACTTCGCGCAACTCTATTCATCACTGAGCAATTGTTTCTCGTTGTGTGACCTAACATAAGATACCTCTCTAACGTTTGATTGGACGATGGTTTGTCTGGTTTCGAACATTCGTTTTGTTGTCTAGTTTTCCACGCATGGTTTCTTCGCGAGACACTCAGGGCAGGTTCCCCAATAAATCACTTCCGCGTCATCGATCTGGAACCCCGAGTCTGCGGCGGCGGTCAAACATGGGGTCTCGCCGACGGCGCAGTCGACATCGACCGCTATGCCACAAATACGGCAGATTAAGTGATGATGATTGTCATCGACCCGGCCTTCGTAGAGAGCTGGAGAGCCAGCGGGCTGGATGCGCCGGATCAGGCCCTTCTCGGCCAGCATCCCAAGGGCGTCGTACACGGCCTGTCGCGAAATCGCTCCGATATCGGCGCGAACATCCTCAGCGATCGCGTCCGCCGTACCGTGCGGGTGACCCGACACCGCCCGCAGCACAGCCAAACGTTGAGCCGTGACCTGGACAGCGTGTTCGCGAAGGAGGGTGGCCGGATCCTTGAGCATAGGTGAGTCATATGTTCAACTTTGGACTTTGTCAAGAATTAGCCTCAACCCAATCTATTTGCGGCTGGGCGCCGGATCTGTTCTGGAAGGGAAGGTCAGGGTGTTGTAGCTGGAGTTGGCATCGACCGTGTTCATGCCAAGGCCCGGTTGAGGTTTTGCCTGACGAAGTCGATTACTTGAAGCCGCACCATACAGATGGCAACGACCAAAGCAACCAACGGTTCCGTCGTATCAACCCCCTGTGACGCCAACGCTTTGGTCAATTCAAGAAGGCCGACAATAGCCAATGTACATACAGGCGCAATGACTTGCAGGTTCCTCACGCCAAGCCAAATCAATATCATGAGCAGCGTCATCGCCAGACTGCCATAGACAACCGCCGCAGTCAGTACATTGGCCATCGCGTTTTTGAATGATAATTCCCACAGCGATTGAAACGGTAACCAATAGCTCCGCGAAGCAGCGATCGATGCTTCATTCACAACCAAGGCGCTGATTGGACGAACCGCGATAAAAACCAACTGTGCCATCAGAATCAAGAACAAAAATCGAACGATACGGCGGTCCTGCCATTTTGTCGGCACTCTTGAATCCGTTCCTATATACGCAATCGAAACGGCGATGTATGCACCAACCGCTCCGCCTGCAGCGTTCAAGAGGATGGATAGCGATTCAAACACATGCGACTTCGTCATTAGCTGTATTAGCTCAATAATCACGCTCAAGACAAGTCCATTCATCGTCGCCGCAAGACATGCTATCGCTCGTGGTTTCCCTGCGTCCAGGTGGAGTTTTGCCTTGAGGAAAGCCAGAATTCCAAACCATGACGCAGAAGCCAGACAGCCTAAAGATGCAACTCCCCACAAAGCCCAACTGTCGGCTTGGGCAAAGATTCGCCAATTGGCCTGTCGAAAGGAAGACTCGATTTCCTCCAGGGATCGCACAAAGTCAAACGGAAAGATGTGGTATGCGAAGATCGAAATGGTCAAAGCGGTTGCGCAAAGATGGACCGGCTTAGCCGATGCTCGCATCCAGACGCGCGAGAGCAAGGGGGAAAACCAGCAAGCCAGACCAGCGAGCAAAGCGCCGCATATCGTCCCGCAAATATCCACAAAGGCGTCCACCCATGACGCAATTCGCGATGCAAGCTGTGTTTGAACAGATTCTGCCAGGATGCTTAATAAAGCACCTATCACGATCGCCGAAACAACAACGGTGCCAATGCGCAGTCGCACACGCCATCCCAGGAATACGATCGCCACGCCGACGAAAAAATAAACTGCGAAGTTTGTGAGAACGTCGTCCAGACTCGAAGGATGCCAACCTATAGAAGAAAAGCTAATTGCGCCAAGTTGATGGAGTGAGCCGATCCGAAAATCAAAAGGGATCATCGATGCGTAGAGTACTGAAGCCAAAACACCCACGGCTATCGCTACAGAAGGCCAAATCTGAAGCGCCGCAGTGCTAGAACCTACGGTCAAGTCTTCCTGATGTTCCTGGAGGCTGCGCATCGCTTCGTTCCCCAACGAAAGACGGACACCTGAACACTGCCCGGTATAGCTCCAACAATCGTCTCCGACATTAGAGAAGTTTCTGTTTCGCGGTAGTGTCTAGGAATAGTCTCTTACGAGAGAACATCTCAAAACCGAAGGACACAAATAGCGAAAACACTATGAGAGCATTTGTCGCCTCGCTGGCAAAGTCAACGTCCGGTAGTATGGAATTTTCGGCTGAGTAGACGGGCGAAATAACCCTGGAAGCGAACGCTGCTCCGCGTGAACGAAGCTGACAAGGCTGGAATGATACCAACTAAAGGTATAATCGATTCGACTTGGCAGGCGAGTGATACCGTCTTCTAAGCGGTTGGATCAAGGCATTCGTCTATCAAACACTTGGCTGAATGCGGTGGTGGCAAACTTAAGATGTGTCGATTCGCATGTAGAGCGGGGGTAGGTGCTGTCGGTTCATTGGTACGACCTGTCATCTATGGACCAACGTAGCGCTTCCAACTGTCGATCACAATCGTAGGTGGTGCTCCGGTGCCGATATACGTCACATCAAATTGAAGTCTGTACACAGCCTCGTTCACGGTGCCCGTCGCAATAATTTTAGCATTATCGCTATTGCTGTTTGCCAGGTCCAGGTCAGCCTCATCGAGCGCAAGCCAACTAATCTCGCCTCGGCCCAGCGACAGGGTCATCGCCGTAACGCCATGAAAATAAGTCGTTCGCCATGCGGCATTTGTATTAAGCGTAAGCAGCGCACGTTCCGCAGCCGAATGCGCGAGCAATGCCGCTTCCACCAGATCGCTCTCACCGCTAGCCGTGCGAAGTTTGACGCGAGAAAGGGCAGTCGCGGACAGGCCGATCATCATCACGATCATCGAAATGCTGAGGACCATGATGTACGCAGTGCCAGCGCGTCGATGTCTCGCTGCGGGACCGACATGCAAGAGAATCGCGTTTTTGTTCGAGCCATGGTGGTTTTGGATCTTCATACGTTGTTCCGTTGTAATGCTATTGCGTTGCGTAAATTATGTCGTTCGTAAAATTAACCATGCTATGTATTTCGGAGGCCGTATTCGCGCCCACTTGCAAATCGACGCTTGCACCGGACAGGTAAATCGTTATCACATCCGGCAGTTGTTCGTTCAAACCGAATCGACCCTTGAGCGCTGTGAGTGTCGTGCTCTTGCCGTTTGAGTCGGTGACCGTCACGATGATCCTTTTCAAGCCTTGGTCGGTGCCAAAAACCGAAGTAGGGTTGGTCGGGTCTACATAAGCGACATCAACCTGCCGTGTATAACCAACCTTCTTTGCCAGCTTCGTTCCATCCTTCTTTTCCGGCGGCGAGGCAGACCAGCCTAAATAGTCGTCCACATCGTCAAACTTTTTGCGGTTTCCGCCTGATTCACCCGATTCGGGGCCAAACACAGGAGGAACAGGTAGTTGAGTCATAGGATCCGTCGACATGCCGGATGAATCTCCCTTGTCTCCTATCGAACCGGACTCGGTCGCGGGTTCTTCGTACGAAAAATGTAGAATTTCCTGCATCAGTTGTTGCGCTAGCGCTCCTCCTTGACTCTTCTCCGCCTGAATCATGCCCGCCTTGGTCACAGCCCCCAACATACTCAGGCTTCCCACGAGCAATCCCGACACAATGGCGATTGACATGATCGCGTCAACCAGGCCTAGGCCAGACGCGCGATGTCGTGTTGCGGTCTTCTTTTGAGGACTCATAATGTTCTTCCTGGCGAAATCATCTTTGACAACATCGCAGTGCCATATGGCTATCATCATCCAGCTCTGACGTCCGTTTCATCATGAACATTTCCGGTTCAATAAACGATAATCCTAAGGCACCGTTACGGTCCCAAATACGTTGAATGCAGCATCATCGGTGTCCCCAACAGCGCTCCATGTGTTGCCGCTATCAGCACTGGTCAGCCAATGCGCGCCCGAGGTCATAGGAGTTCCACCCGTCTCAACAAGCACGAGCGCCGACGGGCCAACGTCACCGCGGACGACAAGGCAGAGGCCCGTATTGGGATCCAAGTCCGCAACTGGAACATCTGGCGTCCATTCGATCCAAAAATAGACTGGCGATAGCAGTCTTTCCGAGAATGATTCGGATGCTAGAACTGTGGCACCGGGCGTTTTCGACGGAGTCGCAGTGCGAAGCTCGAAGGTCAAGTTGCTTTGCGCCCTTCCGGCCCTTGCCATAGCCAGTTGAACGCGGATCACTTTCCAGGAAATCGCATCGGCTGCAAGCGTCGGATGGAAATACTGCGCGCCCCAAAGGATACCTGAAATAACTCTGTCCTCCTGGCTCGCGCCCGGAGCGTTGTAATGTCCGATGAGTAATTGTTCTGCCCCCTCCGTACCAGAGACGACAGCAGGCGTTACTTTGGTCAGCATGTATCCAAAATCCAGCCTGTGGACATCCTCCAGCAGAATGGCGCTCGTGCCACTCTTGTTGTATTCGAACGTGAGTGGGTCTCCTGCGATCCCCGACCACGCGTATCGCAGGGTTTCATCCACCGTATCTCCGGTGCGGTCTGGGACGGTGAATGTAATGGCCGTCTGCTCCCTCTCGATGAACGACTTGGCAAATTGCAGGTCCGCTGTGATGCGTTGTACCACCTCACCCGCATCAGCCGTCTTTCCGTTTGTCGAAGAACCGGTATTCGCCGCGTTGGTGGCGATAAGCACGGTAGACCCAAGACCAAGCATCACGACCGACATGATACTCAGGCTCACAGCCATCTCTATGAGCGTAAAGCCATTGCGTCGCCTGACGCATCGTAAACTAATTGATGAAGCATTTGCCATATTCAAGCGGCCTCAATTACTGATTACCAACAAGACATCTCTTTTCCGATCGGTTCAGTCACAGCTATGCACTGGATTCTGTTACGGAATTACAACGATGGGTGACATTCTCTCCGTCTTACCCGAATTCGCTTTTCCAGTCTGTGAGTCGACCGTAATCAGCTTTCTATACTTCGAACTACCAACTCTGATTATGCCGCCGCTGTCTGGTCTGCCATAGACATCAAAAATCAAGGCCGTATCGCCACCTAGGTTTGCAGTTTGAATATCCACGTCGTACGGAGCCTCCGCAAGGTTAACGGTATACAACACATTCGACCGACTGATGTCGTCGATTCTATCGAACGTATATGCACTTCGAGCTAGGTCAAACGTCACGGTCTGAGCTTGACCGGTCAGCCTCGCTCTTTGTTGGGCATAGGCGAGGTCCACGACAATTCTGTTTGCAGCGGCTGCCATGTCACCTTGTGCCAGAAAATTGACATACCGAGGCACCGCAATGGCTGAAACGGTGCCAATGACGCTCATCACGACGATCAGCTCGACCACCGTAAAGGCCTTGCACTTTCGTAGGTTGATTTGTGTGCGTCTTCGCGCCATCGCATTATCCCGTGATAAACATAAATGCTGGAGGATGCGTCTGCATCCACCAACACGCTGTTCAAGAGCGACTAAAGAGCCATGCTTGCTCCCTTGCTAACCATTTCGTCTTTCAACTTCGGGTCCTTGATTCCCGCGCCGTCGAGGTCGGCTGACGTTGCACTAACGCCAAAGTAACCATGTGACAGAACCGCGACCCAGCCGAAGGTATTTTTGGCCGGGTCCGGCGCACCGGGAACCGCCTTGACTTTGACCGTTGCCAGATTGTTAAAAAAGTTTGTGGGAAATGGGGATCGGAGATACGGCCCGAATCGGTATTGGCTCGAAGATGCAGCGCTTGGTTTGCCGTCCACATCCGTAAATTGAGTCAATTGATTGACAAAATGGGCATCACTGGCCAGGCCATTTGATGGGTCGTATCCAGGGTACTTGCCATGCTCCGCATAGTAGGCGTCAACCGCTTTTCGAACACTCGAAAGCGTCGCCTGCAGGGCACTCCCTTTTGTGCCTCTGGCGGCACGCGAAATACGTGGGATCGCAATTGACGCGAGTATTCCGATAATTGTCACAACGATGACAAGCTCGACCAAGCTAAACGCGCTGGACATCATGCGCTTCTTGCTTGGCTTTGTGCACATCGGTTGACTCCATATTCCACTAAATCAGACTGCTACTCCGGTTAAAGTGTACGATTCGTGATCCTATACAAACAAAAAAGCCGCAGAAAACGTAAACACGTCTCCTGCGGCTTCTTGATAATGATTGGTACGGTTGGGCCGAGTTATCGCCCTAAGTTTCTGGTGTCCGGCGAATGTAGTGACGCTGGACTAATCTCATATACTGCTGAGCATCCGCTACAAGCGACAACAGCCGTCGCCCGCTAGTAGTCTCTGTAGTTTTGAGCAGGCGTGCCGCCATCAGCCAGCATCGAATTCGCAACGATCTTGCCGGTGTCGTTGCTATACAGCCACGCGACCCCCGTCGCAACGGACGCGGCATCTACGACCGGATCGCCAGAAGTGATAATAGTGATTGTCGATGCGCCCTTGTTTTCCCCAATGGGAATCGACGGGAAACCAGTCCGCAGATACGGACCAAAGTCTGTCCCAGCCGAACCGTCGAATGCAGTCTTGGCTACGAGTTGAGCTTCAACGGCAGCCTGGTCCGCTCCATCCGGGAAGGTTCCCCCATGTTCGGCAGCGTACATATCCAGCGCGTTTCGCATTCCTGCAAGCGTCGCTCGAATTGCAGCATCGCCCGCACCTTTCGCCCCACGACTAATACGCGGCACCGCAATGGCTGCGATAACACCAATAATAACAACCACAATCACCAACTCGACCAAACTAAATCCTTGACGTTTCATTTTCTGTGTTTTCATCAATCATTACCTTTCCTGTTTCGACTCAGCCGACAGGGCACTCCATCGCCATCGCCGTGGCAGAAATCTTGTCACATTCACATATCGCGTATCGTCTTCAAATTTAAGATACTTTAACTTCCCGACCAATTCGTCTTGCCTTTGATTCTCATAACTATGTCACCGTCGTAGCACTCAAAAACGGCCTCGTTCGTCCGAATTTCCTTGAGCTTGCATCCATCAATTGTTTGGCCTAAGTGGACCCATTGGCCATTAACAATCGCAATTTTGAGACTGTCGCCAGTATAGATGGCATCGAGTTGTTTTTTCTCTTCAAACTTCTGCGTATCAACTAGACTTGGGTCCGCGATTGCACCAGCTCGCTTCAAACCAAGATCATCATTTTCGGTCTTATCTTGCAGGTTCTTTTGCTTATCCGGAGGTTCGAACAGGTCAGGCAATTCGGACGAAAAAGTAAAACTCGACAAATTGGACGGAAAGTGAATCTGTGGAATCGCGATGGATTTCGCATTGGTCTTGCCGTCGAATGAAACCGGCATGCCGATTGTCGCGCCACTAGTGACCATTGAAGCCGTGGCACTATCGGGACTGCCGTCAAGTAGAAAAGTATCCACCAAAAACGCTAACCCGCACGAGCCAAGAATGACACCGTATAATTTCTTCTTCTTCGCGCTTGTCATGACCCCTCAACCTTGGATGAAGCATGATCCATCGCAGGCGATGCGAACAAACTAAATGTTATCTTCGCCATGCACCCCGCAGACGCGACTCCGATTTGGTTCTTACGTTCGATCGAAAGATACCCAACGTCAGCCCAATATTCCGTTTGTTCGATTTTATGCAGAAAGCGAGCCAGTTTCGGTAACGTACCCGCGACCTCGTAAGCACACCGCTCCTCGATGAGTCCTGGATACCCCTGGGGCGACATCGGTGTCTGCCCCAAGACATCCAACCCCGCACTCGTCGCCAGGCCGGAAACAGTACGAAAATATCCTGATATAGGCGCGCTAGTGGGAATTTTTCCTAGATTGGTTAGTTTCTCTTGACGCTCAGCAACGAGCGTATCCTGCTGGCGCTGCGATTGACTAAGTGAACGAATATCTCCCTGCGCGGACTTAACAGCCGCATGCAGCTTCGTCAGCTCCGTCGAATTCGTATCGTATCGAACGGTGACGAACCACACGAGCAACGCAAGCAAAGCAGCCAGCGACACCACCCCGGCTAGATCAATGAACCACAATGCGTATTTGTCTGATTGGCGCACAGTTACCACTCACAAGCAATTTCAAAACGATAATAGAAGCCATCCCGGTGCGGCTCCCGCTTCGATTTCAGAAGATTGACCGATTGAAACGCGTTACTCTTCTTCAACCGTTCGACAAAGATGAACGATTCGTCATCGTTCGTTGCATATCCAACAAGGCGTAACTTTCGAGGGGATTGAATGACGATCGCTTCATTCTTGACGTCTTCTTTCGAAACCGCCTTTCGCGAGAGAACTCTATTTCCAGGAACAGCGGGATCCGTACCTAGTGAAATCAACCAACAACCCTCAGGCATACTCTCCGCTACAAGTTGAAGGAGCGATGACCAGGGGCGTTTTGCCCGCAACGCATCTGCATGTTCGATCTGACGCAAGACGACATGAGCTTGCGACGCGGTTTTGGCGAGTTCCCCCTTACCTTCCTGAAGGCGCGATTGCAGCACCATTATCTCGTTGCGCAGCGAACCAGCCTCCACCCTCCGCGTACCATCGACTCCCCAGGCTCCAATCAATGCAACCAGTGCCCATCCAACTGCGCAAAGCCATTTCCGAACTCGACGATTGCGAGCCTTGGCGAGGGCCATACGTTTTGGCATGAAATTGACGTTAATCATTCAATCTCAAGCCTCCAAGTGCCGCACCAATAGCAGTGGAAAAGTCTTCGATACAATGGCCCGTCGCACTGGAAAATCGAATTTGGCAACCCGAATCCTGCAAATAGTCGGCTGCGGATCGCACGTCAATGCCCAAAGCATCGGACAGAAAGACGTTTAGATTGGACAAGCCGCTACCTCCACCAACGAGAATGAGGTCTGACACTTTCCTTCCAGGATAACAGCCGAGCACATACTCAAACGATCGCTTAATCTCGCTAGCCAAGTTGTGCAATTCGATTCGCAGGGCACCGAACATAATCTCACCCAATTCAGTCTTCGGAGCCACATCCTTTGACTCATGTTCACCTTTGGTGGACAGCGAAATGCCATGTTCACGCTTATGAATCTCTGCGCTACCCAGGCCAATATCCAGAGCACTAGCGATTTGTTCGGTCCACACCTCACCGCCTCCCGATGCAGGCCTGGCATTCACCGGCACATCGTCGACACAAATCGTCAATCGTGCTGATCGTCCGCCAAGGTCCAACACGCCCCAAATATCTCTTGTCCGTTCCGTCGGCGATGACCGAAGCATAGCACCAACTCGTGACACAGCGGCTACATCGACGTCCACGCATAAGCAATCCAAACCTATGCGCTCACAAGAGTTAATGCGGCTTGTCACAAGTTCGAGAGACGCTGCAGCCCCCATCCCGGTAGGAGAATTCGGGGCACCAGCCGGCAATCTCCAATAGCGCGTTTCCAGATCACCCAATTCCTGCCCTGTCAAGCGCTGAATTTCAAAATGAACAACACTGTCCATCATATTCGCTTCCGCTTTCGGCAATTCGATCGCATGAAGACGAACGTCAGGAGTGTGAAGCACAATCGCAGCGCTACGCCCCTTAAAACCGCCCATCTCGATGCACCGCTGCAACGCTTGTTTCTCGATATCCGCCCGCGCTGTATCTTTTGATTCTTTCGATAGATCCACTTTCGCCATTTTGGTGACAACAAACTCGCGCCCATGTCGAACGATTTGACAAGCTCGGATCGCAGTCTCGCCCAAATCAACTCCGATGGGAGACAAGCATTTAGATGGACGTAACATTTGAATCATGGCACTCGGCTTCCGTTAGTTGATTGCCGAAGTCAAATCGAATAGCGGCAGGAATAGCGAAATCGCTACCGCCCCAACAACAACACCCATTCCAATCAAAATCGTTGGCTCAAGAAGCTTCATGATGACATCAATCAACTCAACGTTTGATTCATCCAATGAGTCAGCGCAATAGCACATCGCTCCACCTAAATTTCCGGAATCTTCACCCGTGTGAATCGCCTGACATACGAAGGAATCCACCATTTGCGATTCCTCGAAGGTGGCACTCATCGATCCACCTGACGTGACGGCGTTGAACAAGTCATCAAAAAGTTTTTGGAACCGCCGGTTGCGAGTAGCTCCGCGCGCAAGGTCCAGGGAATCCAATAGCCCAACCTGGCTTTCAGTAAGCATGCCCATCGTTCGCAGCACCTGCGCCTGTATAAGCTTCCGCCTAAGGTTCCCGATGATCGGCACCTCCGTCTGCATGTTGCAAATCCAAGCCCTGCCCTGTTTGCTTCTAACGGTCCAAACGACAACCGCAATGAGCAAGGCTATACCAGCCAGCACAAAGTACCAGTTGTTTGTGAGAAAGGCTCCGGCGCTGAGCATGAGCTTGGTCGACGCGGGCGCTTCAATACCTAGTTCGTCGAACATCACCGCAAATCTAGGTAAGACAAAAATGAGTAGTCCTGCTATGATATTGGTACACATCGCCGTCAACAGCACTGGATAAGCCAGCGCCCCAATCACTTTCTTTTTCATGACACGCTGCTTGCCGACGATGGTTGCAAGCCGATCCAGCATTTCCGACAATGTACCGCTCGCCTCGCCTGCGGAGATGATTGCGCAGTAGACGGCATCGAAGCACCTTGGGAATTTTCGAAGAGATTCTGAAAGTGACACGCCTTCCTCAAGGTCCACAACTATCTTCGCTATCACGGCACGGTGTTTGGCATTCTTGGTTTGTTTATGAATCGCATTAAATGCCGCGACAATGCCACTTCCGGACTTCAGAAGCATCGCCAACTGCCGGGTGATAAGCGCCAGCGTTCCCAGGGAAAACTTGTGGTTGTCATCAGCGCTGAGTGCCGAATTGTCGGCTTCAACCGAATCCGCAGATTTCTCGATGATGCTCGTAACAAAAAGTCCCTGGCTTCGCAGCTTTTCAATAGCATCCTGCGAACTGCGGACATCGAGCACGTCTTGCCGTTTCGTTCCAACGGAATCCACTGCTTCATAGGCGAAAATCATGGGCTTTCCTCCGCACCAGCACCCGTGGCATCACCAACTTCGACGGCTTCAGACCGAGTAACTCTCAAGACTTCTTCCAGTGTTGAGTCGCCTCGCTCCACAATGTCGAGTGCTTTGTCGCGCAAGGTGCGCCAGCCGATTTCCGCCAAATACATCCGAAGGTCCGTCTCAGACGCTTCGTTCTGCACGAGCCTCTTGATTTCGGCATCCATCACCATGACTTCGTAAATACCCACGCGTCCGCGAAAGCCCGTATTGTTGCATTTTCGACAGCCCTCGCCTTTTTGGAAAACCTCGTTTGTGCGATGCTCCCATCCGACACGTTCTAGAAGAGACGGAGCCGGGTAATAGGAAGTTCGGCAGGAAGGGCATACTTTTCGAGCCAATCGCTGCGCAACAACTCCCAACAAAGAAGACGATATGAGAAAAGGCTCGATGCCCA